>JAIXQU010000076.1 GCA_027485575.1 Cytophagaceae bacterium | reverse complement strand
CCCATTTGCCAAATTTTAAAGCTGTGGAGAATTGGAGTGAGGAGGCATGGACATACAACTATTTTGGAAATGAGTTTTTTAATCAAATCGACAATTCCATTTCAGGTGCGTTGAATCCTTTTTTAACTTCAAGATTTGCTAGGACATCAACAACCCAGGATGTTCCACCAGCCCTTGCTGGCCAGGTAGATTTAGTATGCGATAATGTATTTGGCTCGGTGGTATTTCCATTGTTACCCAAAAAGCAAAATGGAGATGTTTTATCAGCAAACCCTAATATTCTTAAAACTGATGCGCCCATTTTGGGCCAGAATATTCCCAATCCAGCTAGCCAAAGCACTAGTATTTCGTTTTACATTCCAGCCTCTGCCAAAAAAGGAAGATTGGAGATTTTTGAAATTGGAAGTGGTAGAGTTTTAAAAGGTTTTGACATTTTAAGATCCGGCCATGGAGACATAGAATTTGAAACCAGAAACTTCCCGGCAGGCATGTTGGGATACCGCTTAATAGTGGATGAACAACCTATTTCTAATAAAAAAATGGTGGTAATTCATTAATTTTAATTCCATGATAAGAAGACTTCCGCTGCTTATTTTTACTTTTTCTGTTTCCATTGGCTTTACTCAAACAGTGGAATGGCAGCGGCAGTTTTCTATTGGAGTCAGTATTTCTATGGCATCAGGAGTACTTTTTTATAATGAATCAATTACATATTCTGCAATTGGGGCTAGAAAATGGGGGTACGTTGCACAAAATCCAACGAATACGGCCCTAGGCATAGGTTTAGCAAAAATAAAAAGTAATTCAGGCGATACTATTTTTGTAAGGCGAATCCAGGGTTGGACTAGTGGCATTTCAAATATGAAAATCCATAAAAGCTTTGAAGGCAACCTGGTTATCGCCTCCGTTTCAGTCGGGGATACCATCTACGATTCCCAGATACTCATTCAGAAAGTAGATACCAATGGAAACTCTATTTGGGTTTTGCCCATCACCGATGGTTATGATTCTCCACAAATATCCAAGCTCATACCAACCAACGATGGAGGCACTTTTGTTTTGGGCTCGGCCATCAGCACCATTGGTGGGTTTCAGGATTGGTTTCTGATAAAAGTGGGTTTCAACGGTCAATTGCTTTGGAGCCAAAGGTATAGTTCCGGGCAAAACGCTTATTGCGAAGCCAACAACATAGAACCCTTGCGCAATGGCAACTACATGATTAGCGGTATGGCTGAGCCCAAGGTGTGGTCGGTTGAGGTAAATGGAGATGGCAACTATGTGGATGAGCATCCTTTTTATGAAACTCAACTGCCTTATCTCAACTTTGGGGCTGTTGTTAGACAAACGCATTATAAGTCATTCGTTGCCAGCGGAGAAATAGAAAGCCCAATTAAAAACTATTATTTTGCCCGATTTGATAGTGCATATAATAAGGTTTGGGGAGGTGAAAATGTTGCCAGAGTAGGGAAGGTTATTGCTACTTCTTCAGATGGAAAAATTTTAACATTGGAAGGAAAATTTATAATCAACGACACAATTTTTCTAAAGGTATATAACTTTGATAGTACTTTAGTTTGGAGCTATCCTATTCCCAGAAGTGGCATATCCCCACAAAATGCAACCATAAACGATGTAGCCTTTGACGGCTTGGGCAATGTTGTTTTATGCGGCACAGCCAACAAACCAGCCAGCACCCGTGATGAACTTTTTTTTATGAAAATTTCTGGTATTGGATTGGCTTATGACCCTTTGGCGGATACTATTTGGGTTTCTAAAAAAGAAAAAATAAGAAACCAAACAATCATTTCAGCCTTTCCCAATCCAACCACCAAAGAAATTCGCTTTCGGGGTTTACAAGGTAGTTTTCAAATCTGGCTTTATAGCTCAGAAGGAAAGTTGGTACTCTGCAAAAAGACGGTTGCTGATATGCCTTTGCACATAGAAACTTTAGCACCAGGTTTGTATAGTTATCGGATAAAACAAGGCGATTTGTGGTATTCCGGAAGGGTGATGAAAGAGTAAGAGTTGAAAGTTGAAAGTTGAGAGTTGAGAGTTGAAAGTTTTTGAATAATTGCCGATGCATAATTTGAGGATACTATTTGGATTTCTTTTACTGGTTCTGGGGCCTGATGTTTGGGCTGTCTCTTTGCTAGGCAACTTAGGCATTGAGGTTGTTCCCTATTCAAGCAAAAACAAGTTTTACATCAAAGCCATTTTGCCTGCTGGCATTAAAGCTGTTCAATCTTTCTATATGGTTCAGGGAGAAAGTAAAAAACCAGTTCAACTTTATTGACTGTTATAGATTCAACTTCCAATAACATGATTGGACCAGCTTTGCTTGATTCCGCTTTCGCCGATATGCAAAATTAATCTTTTGTCAACTAAATTCAGTTCTATTTCTAAATTGTCAACCTATTCAAGGATCTGTAACAACAAAATGTAAACTAATTTCAGGACGAGACAGGGTTTCAAATCTTCTGTTTCAATTTATTTGAAACGGCGATTTTGAAACACAACTTTTCATTCGGTCTATTATAATTTATTTTTTAAATTCAGGCAAATATCCCCCATACCCTATTTTTCGTTAATAAATAGTCCTCCCTTAAAAAGGCAGCTACCAGCTATCCGCCATTTTAGCGAAGCGAATGTCAGATGAAAGATAAGGCGGATTTGCAATCCGCATACAAATAAAAAAAGCAAAATATTTTCAGTTTTTTTTCAAATAAAAGAAAACATGGTCCGTTAATAAGATGTACGACAACAGGTCGCACGAAGCGTTGATCAGATTCTTGCAAAGACCAATGAAAAGAATCTCTTGCCGGCGAGGGCAAACACGTAGGACTGACCTCCCGAAAAACAGAAATTAGCTACTTCTGTTTTTCTCAGTTCTGACAAAAAGGTCCTGATTTTGGGAGTATATTCACTAAACCACTACATATATACCGTTATGGAAGAGTATGAAGTAGATGAAATAGAGAGCGTTAACGAATGTGACGTGCTCATTGAGGAGGCCGAGGAAGAGAAATCTATCCTTGACACCCGCATCGTGAATTTAATACAAAGGCAAAAAACAGTTTCCGGTACTTCGATTGATGTGAAGGCTGAATTTGATTCAAACAAAACACAGTTGGATGCCGTGAACCTGGCATTGTCCACTATGCCCGCAGGGAAGGCAAGAGACATAAACGAAAAAACACAAAAACGACTGGAGTACAGGCAGTTTTTGCTGGGCAACCGCAAAAAAAGCTACAGTGTCGTTGCAAAACTTGAGATCAAACATGAGCTCAACCTATG
>JAIXQU010000067.1 GCA_027485575.1 Cytophagaceae bacterium | reverse complement strand
TTTGTTTTTCTATTTCACCTTCCTTTCAGGTTTGATTCCGCCGGTAGTCCGTTTTTTCGATTTTTGGATTCCGGCAGTTGTCATTTTTTTTCATCTCTTACTCATTAAATCTTTTAGAGAAAAAACAGAACCTTTTCATTTCTGGGAAGCATTAATTTTGGGAAATTTTATGTGCTGGACGGGTGGCCTGATATCTGGATTACTCATCTGGCAGGTATCAAACCTGGACCCTATTCCATTTCATAACTTTCTGGAATCCAGCATTAAATATTTAAAAATCACGGAATCCAATGCGCCTGAAAATATGAAAATGAAAAACCTGAATCTGGTCATTGATGAAATAAAAAATACGCCAACCAGCTTTATGGTTTGGGATGAAGTGAAGAAAAAAGTGATGTATTCTTTTATATTGGTTCCACTTCTTTCCATGATTATCAGAAGGAAATAGTTGATTTGCATTTTATGGGAAATTTAAGATTAAGTACTGGCATCCGATTTGGCCTTGTAACCAGTGGCCTGCAGATTTTAATTGGTCTTGCATTATTTTTTGCAGGACTGGTAGATTATTCCGGAGGGACAAGCGGGTGGGTTTCATTTCTCGTTTTACTTTTGGGTCTTTATCTTGCTTCTGAGCATTTTAAAAAGCAGAACGAAAACTATCTGGGAACCAAAGACATGATTGTGATTTCGCTCTGGCTTGGAATTCTTGTTGGAATCATTTCAGGCATTTATGCAGTGGTTTATATGCAAATGGACCCAACCATTATTGAAAAAACCATGAATATGACTGAGGCAAGACTGGAAGAACAAGGGGTGAGTGATGAACAAATTAAAATGACATTGAATATGATGGAGAAATTTTTCAGTCCAGGCTATTTGATAGCTGCCAGCCTCCTGATGAATTTGATTTTTTCGATATTTATTGGAACTATTCTTGGATTAATTCTGAAAAAAGAAAGGCCCATTTTTGATTAACACATTTAACGACAAGAAATAAACAGTGAGTAAAGACCTATCCATAATTATTCCTCTTTTCAACGAGGAGGAGTCACTGCCGGAATTGTGCAAATGGATTGACAAGGTTGTCAAGAAAATGGACATCACATTTGAGGTTATTTTGGTGGATGATGGCAGTACAGACAACAGTTGGAAAACCATTCAAGCCATGTGGGAACAATATCCAACCATTCGTGCATACCGATTTGGAAGGAACTATGGCAAATCAGCCGCTTTGGATATGGGTTTTCACAATTGTTTGGGTAAAGTCGTAATTACCATGGATGCGGATTTACAAGACAGCCCGGATGAAATACCAAAACTGTATTCCATGATTGTTGACAAAGGATTCAATCTGGTATCGGGCTGGAAACAAAAAAGATTTGATCCCATTTCAAAGACAATCCCCAGCAAGCTTTTCAACCGGGTAACCAGTTGGTTTTCAGGAATTAAACTTCATGATTTTAACTGTGGCCTGAAAGCATATCAGGGCAAAGTGGTTAAAACCATTCACCTGTATGGAGAAATGCACAGGTATATCCCTGTTATCGCCAAGCAAAATGGATTTGGAAAAATTGGTGAGTTGGTTGTTGAACACAGAGCCAGAAAATATGGCGTAACCAAATTTGGTCTGGAGCGGTTCATCTTTGGTTTTTTGGATTTATTGAGCATCAGTTTTGTTTCCAGATTCAAAAAGAGACCCATGCATTTTTTTGGAAGTCTGGGTACATTATCCTTTTTAATGGGCTTTTCCATAACGGTTTGGCTGATATGGGACAAATTAAGCAACCTGAGAAACCACTTAAAGGTGAGAGATGTGGTAGATCAGCCTTTATTTTTTCTTGCTTTGGTGGCAATTATCGTTGGTGTTCAGCTATTTCTGGCTGGATTTTTAGGTGAAATCATGGCCAACCAAAATAAAAAAGAAGAGTATGTAATTGCGGATGAGATCTAGCAAATACATCTCTCTGCAATACTCTGAAATATAAAAAGCCACCTCATCAGTTTGGCATTGTAGAGACCGGATCTGGAAATGCAACCTTCTTTTGGATTCAATCCACCAACCTCCCCTGAAGTTTGGTGAAACCCATTTTCAAACCTCAATCAATCCGGCGGCAGTCAATTACAACCCAAACCAAATTCCGAATAGGAAATAAAAAAACGAGGTTGGGTTAACCTCCATTCCAAACAAAAAAACAACCTTGATGGAAAAAAAATGTCTTTCAAATATTTAGAAATCCGACATATATAATTTTGAATAGCGGAAAATAAAATGAATTCTATTTCTCAAAAACCAGATTCTGCGAAATAAGAATTAAATCAGCTTGAACGTTTTTGAAAAGTAAGTATTTGATTTTGAGGACTAATGTATTGTGCATGTGGTTTTCATGTTTAAATTCGCCCGCTCAAAACCAATTCAATTGCAAGAAAATCATATCCAATGGCATTCACCTTCCTTAGGCAGGAATATGGAAATGCTAACTTTTGGTCATGCAGGCATTCCCGTTTTGCTCTATCCTACTTCCATGGGAAGACATTATCAAAATAAAGACTTTTTGTTATTGGATTCCATTGCCACATATGTCGATAACGGATTGGTTAAAGTCTATTGCCCCGATTCAGTGGATGAGGCGTCCTGGTACAACAAAAACATCCATCCATTTGACAGGGTAAATACACACAAGGCTTACGATAAATACATCAGGGAGGAAGTATATCCTAAAATGCTTCAAGATACCGGAATCGGGAGGATTATAACCGCAGGGTGCTCTTTTGGTGCTTACCATGCCACAAATTTTGCATTCCGATATCCGGAGCTGGTTTCGCATTGTTTCAACATGGGAGGCGCATTTGATATCACAATGCAAATGGATGGTTTCTACAATGATGACACTTACTTTCACAACCCTATGGATTTTATAGTGCACGCAACACATCCTGACTTGTGGCGAATGGGTATTGTTTTAGGAGTTGGAGAACATGATTTCTGCCGGGCTTCAAACGAAAAGCTTTCCGCAATTTTTCATGGCAAAGGCATAAACCACTGGTTGGACATCACGCCCGGAGGCATTCATGATTGGCCAGCCTGGAGGAAAATGTTTCCAAGGTATTTAGCTGGAATCAATTTTTAATTTAAATTTATTATCATCTTTTTAATTGACTTATAAATCATTATGAAAAAAATAGGTATTCTTTTTGGGCAGGAAAGGTCTTTCCCGGAAGCATTTGTTGAGGCAGTAAATGCAAAAAAAGAGAAAAACATCACTGCTGAATTTGTCCATATCGACAAGGTAATGCAAGGTGAAGCAACTGATTATGCGGTAATTATTGATAGAATAAGCCAGGATGTTCCCTTCTATAGAGGCTATTTGAAAAATGCCGCCATTTGCGGAACAGCAGTTTTGAACAACCCATTCTGGTGGAGTGCTGATGAGAAGTTTTTCAACAATGCATTGGCAACCAAGGTTGGAGTACCTGTTCCAAAAACAGTTTTGTTGCCTTCTAACGAAGCACCAACAGATACCAACAGCGAAACTTTCAGAGATAACCTTGCTTATCCATTAGATTGGGATGCAATTTTTAATTATGTAACCTTCCCTGCATACTTTAAACCATTTGCTGGTGGTGGATGGAAAAATGTTTACAAACTTGAAAATGCAGCTGATTTCTTTAAAGCATACAACGAAACAGGCCAATTGGTGATGATGCTGCAGGAGGAAGTAGTATTTGATGAATATTTCAGATGCTATTGCCTTGGAGGAAAAGAAGTTAGAATTATGCAATATGAGCCAAGAAACCCTCATCATCTCCGGTATGTGACAGATGCAAAACCTGTGGCGAAAAAACTTTTGGCTACTATTAAGGATTATGTTCTGAGACTAAACAAAGCCTTAGGTTACGACTTTAATACGGTTGAATTTGCTGTTAGAGATGGTATTCCTTTGGCGATTGATTTCTGCAATCCTGCACCAGATGCGGATTTTAAATCGGTAGGTCAGGAAAATTTTGATTGGGTTGTTGAAAATGCAGCTAAGATGGCAATTGCCAGAGCAAAAGCACATAAAGACGGACAGTTGAATCTAACCTGGGGTTCTTTTGTTACTGAAGCTGTTGCTGGTAAGCTGGTCACGGCAGATACTTCAAAATAATTTTTCTTTATTTTTAAAAGAGGAAGGTTTCATTACTTTTGATACCTTCCTTTTTTGTTTTATCGTAGATTAAAAAGGAAATATTGACAAACCAGGAATTTAACAATCAATGGAATATACTTTAGGAATAGAAGAGGAGTTCATGGTCATTGACCCGAACACCAGAGAACTCCGCTCCCACATGCAGCAAATTGTTGAAGGTGGAAAAGTTTTGCTTAAAGAACAGGTAAAAGCTGAGATGCACCAGGCTGTTGTTGAAGTAGGCACCAACATATGCCGAAACATTCAGGAGGCCAGGAAAGAGGTAAAGTATCTAAGAAAAGTTATTGCAGAGCTTGCGGAAAAATCTGGTCTTCAGATAGGTGCTGCCGGCACCCATCCATTTTCCCTTTGGTCAGAGCAAGCCATCACAGAGCATCCACGTTATGAAGAAATCGTAAATGAACTTCAGGATACGGCAAGAGGCAATCTTATATTTGGGCTTCACGTCCACGTTGGGATCGAAGACAGGCATGTAGGTTTACATTTGATGAACTCTGTTAGCTATTTCCTTCCGCACATATTTGCGCTTTCCACAAATTCTCCATTTTGGGAAGGTAGAAACACAGGTTTTAAATCTTTCAGAACCAAGGTTTTTGATAAATTTCCCCGAACAGGCATTCCTGAATTTTACTCCTCTGTTGGTGAATATGATGACTACATCAACCTGCTTATAAAGACAGGTTGTATTGATAATGCCAAAAAGATTTGGTGGGATATCCGTCTTCATCCTTTTTTCAATACAATTGAATTCAGGATTTGTGATGTTCCGATGTTGGTGGATGAAACCATTGCTCTGGCTGCCGTTATGCAAGCCCTTATTGCCAAACTTTATAAGTTGATGAATCAAAATCTAAATTTCAGATTGTACAGGAAAGCCTTAATCAATGAAAATAAATGGAGGGCAGCCCGATATGGTTTGGATGGAAAACTGATAGATTTTGGAAAACAGGAAGAAGTGAATACGAAAGAATTGATTCACGAACTATTGCTGTTTATCGATGATGTGGTTGATGAGTTGGGAAGTCGTCAGGAAATTAATTACATTTATCGAATGTTGGAAAATGGTACTGGTGCTGATAGACAGCTTCGTGTGTATGAAGAAACAGGAGATTTGAAAAAAGTTGTAGATTATATTGTGCAACAAACAAATCAAGGTTTAGATTAGCGGTTTAATTCTCAAACAAGATTTATTTTTGCCTAAACCTATATCCATTTGGTAAACAATGCTTTATAAAGTATCTCTAAAAAATTGCAATGAAGAAGTTCTGATTTCTGAAGAAACGTACAAATTGATTACTGAAAGTCCGTTGTACAGTTCCAAGAATATGACTGAAAATTTAAGGAAGCACAGCAATGGCTATGCTTTCTATCAAAAGAACCACCCTCAGCGGGATGGCAGCTACGTCAATGAAACAATTTATCTGCATAAAATTATGGCAGATACTTTTCTAGATACCCCTGAAAGTGAAGAACATAGATACGTAATGTTCAAAAACGGAAATAAGCTGGATTGCCGCCTTGAAAACTTGTGCTGGGCTACCCGTTCAGAAATAACCAGGAATACAAAGAAACACCATAGCAAATCTGGCTTCAGAGGTGTATATAGAGAGGGTGATAGGTTTAGAGCTACACTTTACAACAAAACAGAAAGAATAGACCTTGGCTTCTTTGATTCAGCAGAGGATGCAGCTGTGGCTTATAATGAAAAATCTGTTGAAATTTTTGGAAGAACAAAGAGTCTGAATAGAATTGAAAATCAACCAAAACCTGAACCTACTATTTTTTCAGGTCAAGTGAATTCATAATATTGAAAGCCTCTTTTACAGAGGCTTTTTTGTGGGTTTCCGTTCCGAGTTCCACATTTTAAAAACAATCCCCGTCAATTCTATTCTTTCTTAAAAGTCAAGGAGGCAGAATTGATACAATATCTCAAACCTGTGGGTAAGGGACCATCGTCAAATACATGGCCTAAATGTGCATCGCATCTTGAGCAAACAACCTCGGTTCTCAACATTCCATGGCCTTGGTCGTTAACTTCCTCCACATTTGATTGTTGAACAGGTTTATAAAAGCTCGGCCAACCGGTTCCGGAATCAAATTTATGTTCAGAAACAAATAAAGCCTGTCCGCAACATATGCATGAGTAAACACCATGGTCATGATGATTCCAAAATTCGCCCGTAAATACCCTTTCGGTACCCTTTTTCCTCGTTACATTAAATTGGTCCGGGCTCAGTACCACCCGCCATTGTTCATCTGATTTTACAACCTTTTTAACTTCTTTTTGAGCAAAAGATGAATTGCCAATTCCAAAGAATAAAAGAGCAGGTAAAAGGCATTTCCTGATTTCGTGGCTGTGATTTAAGGTGCTGTATTTCTTCATACTGTATTTCTCAATTTTACTCTTTGTCCGCAAAAAGTTAAATGTCTGACAAAAATGAAAAATACAATCCAGAATCTCCTTGCCTGTTTAAGCTGAATTCAGTTCTGAATACGATATCATAAAAGGTTACGAAATTGAGACCGAGTCCGTACCCAACCAACAGGGTGTTTACCAAACGGGTATTTTCGGGTAATACATTCGAATTTTTTACATATCCTGCATCACCAAAAGCCGTTACATATACATCCATCGGCATGAATTGAAATTGCTTTAAAGGCATCCATTTTAAAGAAAAATTCCTCGAAAATGCCTTTACCCGAAATGTATTTCTGGTAAAAAAGTTGACCGGTCCTTCCATAATATACCGCTCATATCCTCTTGCAAATCGGTTTTCAAATCCCAAAACCCGATTTCCATAATAAGGTTGAACATCGGGTGTACTTATTTCACCATCAATTTTGGTAGAAAACAATATCCCATCTGCAAGGGTGAAATATTTTGAGGCAGAGGTTCTTAAAGCCCACAATCTAAAATTGTCTGTTTTGAAAAAACCAATTCTGGTGGCTGAGAAAGACAAGAGATATCCTTTGGTAGCAAAATTCCTCAGGTTTCTTTTGTCCTTGGTAAACACATATTTCAACTCAGATGACCTTTGAAATTTACTTCCATTGAAGTATGACTGGTTTAAATCAAAAATAAAATCAGATATTCTGTTAAATCCATAATTTGCCTCAATGAAATGATATGAATAAATACTTCTCCTTTTGGATAGTTGTATCCCAAAAGAGGTTCTTTCTCTTCCAAATGAGTCTTCATCCCGTTTAAAAACCAACCTGTTTTTGACTGAACGAAAAGCCACATCCTTGTTATTTGAAAAAGAACCGGAGAACTTTAAACCCCAGGTTTGGGCTTTGTCAAGATAAGGAAACAAATAGCTCATTTCCATCCTTTTGGTAAAGCCACCTTGAAAACCGACAGTTAAATCTTCATTTCTTCCCCTTACGTTGTTTTGAAGAAACCGCAATCCCACATTGACTCTTCGCAAATCTGCTCCCCTGTCATACCACCATTCATTAAAATTTCTATCTGCAAGTTCAAAAATCGGGATTGGAAAAGTGTACCATCGTTCATTCAAATGAAAAACCACAATTCCATAACTATGACTGGTAGCTGAATCAAATCTCAAAGAGTCAATGGAATATGAGCAATAATTAAACAACTTGGTATTGAACATATTTAAAGCGGATCTTTTGAATAGAAGCGCAGTATCTTCAATCAAAATTTCAAGTCCAGACTTAAATGTCAATTCCCTTTGGACAATGCTATTCTTTGTTCTTTTAAGTCCCTTGTATTCTATTCGGGTTGCGGTGAAAGATGGTTGAGAGAAACCAGAATGGAAATTCAGGAATATAAATGGCAAAAGAAAAAATAACAGAGCTGTTTTTTTCTTTTTTTGAATGTCCTTTTGTATTTTTAACCCTATCACCAATTAATAATCAAAAAAAATGCTGTTCGATTCCTTTCAAAGCTGGTTAGCAGAAGTCAAAGAAAACAATCAAAAACTATTTTCTCCTGTTTTACAATATGAAATAGTTCAAAAAAACAAAAAGGAAGAGGACATTTGGATAGGGGTAGAAAGAGCGTATCAGGTTATGAAAGAGGCTGTTGAAACAGGACTTACAACCAATATGCAATCCAGATCAGGCATGGTAAATAATTCTGGAAAAAAAGTAGCAACCAGTTCTATCACAGTTTTATCGCCTGAATTTACAATGCTGATTTCAGGGGCTTTGGGTGCCAAAGAAGTAAATTCCTGCATGGGCAGAGTTGTTGCTGCTCCCACTGCCGGTGCTTCAGGAATTCTTCCCGGGGTGCTGACAACAGTTCAGAAAATACACAACTTACCAGATAGAAAAATCCATGAAGGCCTGTTAATTGCTTCAGGAATTGCATTGATCATTGAACAAAATGCATCACTTTCCGGAGCTGTTGGCGGTTGCCAGGCAGAAACAGGTTCCGCTGCATGTATGGCAGCCGGTGCCGTGGTTTATATGTTGGGCGGAGATGAAACCCAGGTTTTTAACTCTGTTGGGATAGTGATCCAGTGTATGCTTGGGCTTATTTGTGACCCTGTGGCTGGACTGGTAGAAGTACCTTGTATTGTTCGAAATGCATCCGCTGCGTCCATTGCTTTGGCCGCGGCCCAAATGGCATTATCGCACGTAGATGCCGTAATTCCTGTAGATGAATGCGTTCAGGCCCTGGGCGAAGTGGGCCAAAATATGGAGACCATGTACAAAGAAACTGCGTTAGGCGGATTGGCTGCCACAACTACCGGAAAAGCAATCGCCAAAAGAGTTCTCATTCAGGATATTGAAATGCTGGATTAAAAAAATATAAGAATTCATTTAACACATATTAAAAAAAATAATTTACGTTTGTCCCAAATCTAAATTATTTAAAAACATGAAAAATTTATTCAAACTAACATTGAGCATTTTTTTAGTCGTATTGGGGGCCAATACTTCTTCCGCTCAGCTAACTTTCTGGAACGATCTTTATTTGTACTATCCTTTAAATGGTTCAGGTTTAGACCTATCAGGAAACAATTTACATGGACAGGCATTGGAGGTCACACCAACCACAGGTGTTTTTAACGATCCGGACGGGGCTTTTTATTTCAATGGCACTAACTCTATGGTCATTCGCAATGCACTGGAATTGGGAGACAGTGTAACCATGGCTGGTTGGTTTTACTCAGAAGCTGACTCATTGGCTTGCGGCTTAATTTACAATGGAAATACCGGATTTTCAGGTTATGGCGCATTTGTAAAAAAGCCTTTTGGAAGTATTCCAAATGGAAGCTGGATGGGTAAAACTTTGGTCATACTTCAGGGAGGAGTAAATGAAGCTTACTTCAATAATGAATTCGAATTGCCTACCAATCAATGGAAACATATAGCCATTGTGCGAAAAGGGCCAATTTTAGAATTATACCTGAATGGGGAGTTTCAGTCAACGGCGCCATACATGGCCAATCCTCCGGTTGGAGAGTTTAGTGTTGGCTCTTCCACAGCCCATATTTTGACAGGTTATGGTAGCTTCAAAGGCAAAATTGATGAGATTATGGTTTTTCGTTCCGCACTTCAGCCCCAGGATGTTCAACGGGTTTTTATATCAAATCTGACTGAAAACAAGCCCATTATAAATGAAAAAGTTGAAGTCAAAATTTTGGGTACAACAAAAGGTAGTGATGAAATTGTCTTTGTCAGCAATAAATTTAACCTTGACGAAGTATCAATTCTAGATATAAAAGGCCGGACTGTAGAAATTGAAAACTCAACCAATGGATTAGGCCAAAAATCATATTCAATTTCAAAAAGAAACCTTAATCCTGGGTTTTACATTGCAAAAGCAATGACCTCAGGTGGTTCTACCTCAGTTAAATTCATCGTGGAATAATTTCAGAGAAAACTAATTTAAGCCACCTCATTCAGGTGGCTTTTTTTTTCAATCGGTAACTGAATTTACCAATCGGTTGTAGCTGGTCTTCATCCAATTTGGCAAGGTGATTGCCAGGGCTATGATAAAATAAACCAGAAGGTACCAGTTTGCAAATTCATCCAATGCCCCTGTTGATGCGGTAGCAATACTACTATACAAGGAGAAAATCATTGAAAAAAGTGCGATAAGTGATGGCCTTTCAAGCCAATGACCTTTTTTGATGAGCTCAAAAACAAATGGAATGGAAAGTAGCCAGAAACATAATTTGTAGTCATAATGCCAGCCCATTGCGAATGATCCAATATAAATAGCAGCACCAATTCTAAAGCCATCCAGTGTAAAGTCAGGATTCAAATCAAAAAACTGTGGCTCTAAATCAAATCCCTTTTGGGTTTTCATTTTTTCGAACCAATTTTTTCCGATTGAAGAAAGCCATTTAACCATTAACAACAAATAGATCAGGCAAATAGGAAACCATAAAACAAACAAACTGGTAAATTTCAAAGAGCTGCCAAGTTTAGGGTTGGTGAAAAAAATCTTTAAGGCAATTCCAATTACTTTCCAACCATAACTGTGCTTTTCTCTCAAATGCTGGGCCGAAAAAAAATGTTTTATCGCCATTATCTCTTCGGAAATGAAATAAAAATAAAATCCGGTTACGATAATTAATGCGAATGAAAAAATCCAAAACCATAGCTTTCTTTCTCTTAAAACAAGTAGCAAGCCAAAGACTGGAAAAATTTTTAGCATGGCGGTTAAAACTAAAATTGAGTATGAAACTGCTCTTAAAAAAAGAATGGAGGATTGTCTGGATAATGATATCCCGGCTATAACCATAATGAACAAGATTGAATCAACGTTGCCCCTTTCAATCAGAAGCATAAGCGGTGGTGAAATCAATATGAGACCATAGACAAATCCTTCAAAAAGGCCAATTTTCCCAATCAACAAAAGAATACTGGAATAAAATAAAATGGCAAGGGTAAATCCTAGAAACACGGTTTGTGTTTCGCTAAGTCCCAGAAATGTAAACCACCACCAGGCTCTGGGATATGGCATGGGGGAATTTAATTTTCCATGGCCGAGGGCATCGCCTCCGGCAGCCACTGAACAAGGGTCATTATAAAGGACGTCATATCCCAGACGAGTACAGTCAAACCCACCTAAAACCTCCCTTAAATCTATGAATGATGGCAATAAACTGGGCACACCAAGCATTTTCCAAAATAGATTGTAAGGCAAAAAAAAGCTGGCGGTCAGTAATCCACCGAAGTAAAAGAGAAGCAAAAAAACGATTAAAAACCGGCCATCAATTTTTGATTCCTTTTTGATGAGCAGCGTTGATTTCTCCTCTACAGCCAGTAAAATATTTGAAATTTTATTTAAATAAAAAGACATTAAAATCTGAAAATCAAGACAATAATAGGGCCTAACTTTCAATTACCAAGAACAGCTTTTAAAAATTGCTTCACTTACGAATATCAAATCTTTAAGCCTAGCCCCAATTTTTATATAAATCGGTAATAGTCATTAGGAAGTCCCTGTCTGCCGACAGGCAGGTATTCCAAGTCTAAACTGTTTCAAATCAGAAGCTTCGCAACTTCTAATTCTGGGATTCTGCTGATATGCTACCCAAAAGTGTAATGAGATAGTTTAATCGCCTGTATTTGGTTTCTAATGCTTGTAAAACTTCGAACCTAAGCTTATCGCAAATATCAAAGTTTTTGACTGAAACAGCTGAACCAGTGGCTGAAACAAAAACCTGTCCTTTATCCCCATTTAATGCCTGAATATCAATTTTTGCACCAAGAATAGCATTTCCACCCATGTCAATACATTTCTTCCTCATTTGGGCCAATGCTCTTTCTTCTGAAGCCTTAATCATTTTATGCCGGTTTTCATTTGTACCGGAAAAAAAGGAAATTCCTGAATTCACAATTTCGGAAAAAGCCCCTTTCTGAGATATAGATTGGCCAGAAACCAAACCAAGACAGGAATATTCCCAATTTATAGGATTTTCTATAGATAAAACCACAATGGCTT
Source organism: Cytophagaceae bacterium (assembly GCA_027485575.1). Classification (GTDB taxonomy): domain Bacteria; phylum Bacteroidota; class Bacteroidia; order Cytophagales; family Flexibacteraceae; genus CAMDMI01. Next base: position 2,555 of record JAIXQU010000067.1, on the reverse strand, counting down.
CCGCCAATTTTGAAACTTCAACCACGAGCAAAATCTTTTCTTCCTGCAATCCGGAAAAAGCTTGCTGCCTCAGTTCAGGGCCGCATTTCTTACAATAGCCATCTGTCTTTTTTTCAAGAAACTCATTGATAATCAATATATCTATGGCTTTCACCAGGTTATTGGAACCAAAAATACCCTCTTTAATTTGGACATTACAATTGGGACAAAAGATCTGGTCTTTAAATGCATTCATTGATTTTCATGGGATTGATTTTCAAAACTACCGAACTTTTTTGAAATCTAAAATTAGGGCAAATCTTAAACGTTTGAATTTTGTTGATTTTGACAATAATTGATACAAATTCATTATTGGCTCCTCCCAAAATTATTTCTTTGAATACAGGTCTGACATATAATTTTCTTTTTTTTAGCCAGATCTAAAACCTTAACATTGGACTTTCAAAGCTTATGAAATTTTATTCAGGATTAACCATTTTCATACTTTCTGTAATTCCGGTTTTTTGCTGGAGTCAGGAAATACAGATTATACCTAAACCGGTTTCAATTGAACCCCAAAATGGTCAGTTCATTTTTAAAAAGGGAATTAAAATCGGTTATTCCAATGACTCAATCCGCGAAATAGCGACTTGGTTTATGACCAAATTTAACCGTCCAACCAGCCTTGAAGCAAACCTTCAAAAAGGAAATAGCGGGGAAATAATTCTAGATGTGAACTCGCCAAAAAATCCTGAACTAGCAAATGAAGGGTATGAATTAGAGGTTAATACCTCCGGAATTCTGATTAAAGCCAATTCAAAAACCGGAATTTTTTATGGCTTGCAAACCCTTACCCAATTGCTCCCTCCTGGAATCGAATCAAATTCCAATCAGCAGATAGAATGGTCGGTTCCATGTGTGAAAATTAAAGATTTTCCCCGCTTTTCTTATCGGGGCATGATGCTTGATGTTAGCAGACATTTTTTCACAAAAGAGGAGGTTAAAAAGTATATTGAAGAAATCAGCAGGTACAAATTCAATCGGTTTCATTGGCACCTGACGGATGACAATGGATGGAGGATCGAAATTAAATCCTTTCCCAGGTTGACATCTGTTGGTGCCTGGCGGGTTCCCCGGACGGGTACATTTGGTTCTGCCGATAGAAAGGCTCCTCAAAAAGGAGAAAAAGCAAATTACGGAGGGTTTTACACCCAACAGGAAATAAGGGAAGTAGTTGAATTTGCCAAAGGAAAAGGCATCGAAATTATTCCTGAAATCGATATTCCTGGCCACTGCATGGCTGCGATTGCTGCCTATCCGGAATTGAGTTGCACAAAAGACACCAATACAAGGGTCAATGCCGGGAACAAATTTTCAGACTGGTTTGGAAACGGCACATTCAAAATGAATGTCGACAACAGCTTAAATCCTTCGGATGAAAAAGTGTATCAATTCCTGGATAAAGTATTTGAAGAAATTGCTTTGTTGTTCCCGGGAAAATATATCCATGTTGGCGGAGATGAATGCTACAAGGGATTTTGGGAAAAAGACCAGGGTTGCAAAGACCTCATGGAGAAACTGAAAATCAGGCACATAGAAGACCTGCAGGGATATTTTATGAATCGCGTTAAGGATATTATAAAATCAAAAGGCAAGAAAGTTATTGGTTGGGATGAGGTTATGGAAGGCGGAATGTCTAATGCAGCAACCATCATGTTTTGGAGAGGATGGCAAGCCAAAGACATTTTACCTATGGCGAAAAAAGGGGGTTACAAGCTTATAATGACGCCAACCAATACAAATTACTTTGATTATTATCAGGGCGACCAAACAATAGAGCCACCCGTTTATGCCAGTTTGAGGTTAAAAAATGCTTATTCATTCAATCCCGTTCCGCCGGAAATAGATGAGAAAATGGTCCTTGGCGGACAATCCAATTTATGGACTGAAAAAGTAGAGAATTTCAGACATGCAGAATATATGACATTTCCCAGGGCATGGGCTACATCTGAGGTACTTTGGTCTCCAAAAGGAACAAATTCAGATTGGAATGATTTTATTAAAAGGGTAGAATTTCATATGCCAAGGGCAGAAATGGCTGGAATAAAAGTGGCCAAATCCATTTACGACCCTATTGTGGAATTCAAAAAAATCAAAGGTGAGTTGTGGGTGGAACTTAATTCTGAAGTACCGGGGACTGAAATTTATTACACCCTCGATGAATCTATGCCGGACCAGAAATCCAATAAATATTCAACCGCCTTTTTTATACCTCTGGAAGGAACACCAAATTTGAGAATCAGGGCTTTCAGAAACCAAAAACCGATTGGAAATCTGCTTACTTATAATGTAGAACTATTAAAATCTAAAATGAAGTAAAGATTTCAACAAACTGATTTTTGGCTAACTGGGGCCTGCTGAAAAAGCCTATATCTACTTATTATCAACTGTTTAAGATTGAAATTTAAGATAAATGTGCAAGGCTTTTAAAACAAACCAATCAAAAAGCTTGCATTTAAAAAAGGCGGGAAGGAGGCTTTTCCAGCGAGGGCGGGCTGGAAGCGGGAAGGAGCATT
>JAIXQU010000052.1 GCA_027485575.1 Cytophagaceae bacterium | reverse complement strand
GTTTCAGAAAAGTGGTTTCATTAAAATTGAAACGAAAAATTTGACACCAGAAATTTTATTTTTAAGCCTTAATTTTAATAGGCCTTTATAATTTCCAAATAAACAGGCATGCCCAATGTGATGTTGAATGGAAAAGTTACTGCCAAAGCCATAGGTAAAAACAATCCAGGATTGGCTTTGGGAACTGCAATTTTCATGGCAGCGGGAACTGCAATATAGGAAGCTGATGCCGCCAAAACGGCAAGCATAAACCGGTTTCCACTATCGGCTGTAACCACTGCACTTGCCATAGCCACCAGACAACCATTGATAAAAGGAATAGCCACAGCAAACAAGGCTATTTAAAGGACAGCTTTCGGGCCGTTTGAAAATATCTGTTGTTTCTACGGTTAAATATGTGATGCCCTATTTTCTTTCCGGTTTTTTGAAGCAGCATCCAGGTGTTGAACTTGTTCTGGATGTAACCAACAAAGCCAGGGTGGTGGAAAGTCTTGAAAAAAATGAAGTTGATTTTTCTTTGGTTTCTGTTTTGCCTGACAAACTTATTTTGGAATCTGTGGAATTACTGCAAAACAAATTGTATCTGGTGGCAGGTTCTGTGCTTGCATTTGATAAACCTGAATACGATAAGAGGATTTTTAATGAGTTGCCCATCATCTTTAGGGAAGAAGGATCCGGAACACGATTGGTGGTTGAAAAATATTTGGAAAAAAACGAAATTTCAATCCAAAAGAAAATGGAGTTAACTTCCAATGAAGCCGTAAAACAGGCAGTAATAGCAGGTCTTGGTTGCTCCATTATGCCCTGGATTGGCCTTAAAAATGAATTACAATTGGGGGAACTTCAGATTGTTCCTGTCAAAGGATTTCCTCTTAAATCCACATGGAATATGGTGTGGTTGAAAGGAAAGGCATTTTCCCCCGTGGCAACAGCTTTTCTTCAATATATTAAATCTGAGAGAGAAAAGATTAAGCAAAAGAGTTTTGATTGGTTTGAAAAGTATTGACCAATTGAACATTCATTTTCACCAATCAAACCGGAAAATGAAAATTGAAATATTGTTCATAAGCCAATCGAGAAGGAATTCACAGAGAAAGCCTTCTGATCAATTGCGTTAGTTTTCAGCTGCCTAAACACTAAAACTCTCACCACATCCGCAGGTTCGGCTTGCATTTGGATTGATGAATTGAAAACCTTTTCCATTCAATCCATCTGAAAAATCAAGAATCGTTCCTGCCAGATACAAGACTGATTTTTTATCAACCACAAGTTTTACGCCTTGGTCTTCTATCAATTTGTCAGTCGGTTGTAAAACTTCATCAAATTCCAGGTCATACATCAGGCCTGAACATCCACCTCCCTTTACCCCGACACGCACGTGAAAATTTTCTCCTCTATTCTCTGAGTTCTTGATTTCCAGTATTTTGTCCTTTGCTTTTTCAGAAACTTGTATCATGGCTGTATAGTATTTTTGCTTCACAAATATAGTTTACAAATTTCAATCCAAAAATGTTTGTGAATTGAGATTTATTTTTAAGGATTTTTTCCTAGTTTTGCACCCTAATTTTAAAATCGCTAAAATTTCAAAAGAAATTGAGCAAGAGCATAACCAAGTCGGGTAGGATTTCATTTGCGTCGGTGAAGCCTATTATTGATTACCCCGATTTCCTAGACGTTCAGATTCAATCATTTAAAGATTTCTTTCAATTAGAAACTCCTGTAGAAAGGAGGACAGCTGAAGGTTTGTTCAAAGTGTTTTCAGAAAATTTTCCAATTTCTGACAGCCGCGACAACTTCGTCCTTTCCTTCATTGACTACAATGTGGATCCTCCAAAATACAGTCTTGAAGAGTGTATAGACAGAGGATTGACATATTCTGTGCCATTAAAAGCAAAGCTTAGGCTTGTATGTAATGACAAGGACAACGAGGATTTTCAAACCATTGAGCAGGAAGTGTTTTTGGGAAATATCCCATACATGACTGGTCGGGGATCTTTTTGTATCAACGGTGCTGAAAGGGTAATTGTATCCCAATTGCACAGGTCGCCGGGTGTATTCTTTGCTCAAAGCAAGCATACAAACGGAACCAAGTTGTATTCAGCAAGGATTATCCCTTTCAAGGGTTCCTGGATTGAATTTGCAACAGACGTTAACAATGTGATGTATGCATATATCGACAGAAAGAAGAAATTTCCGGTAACGACTTTGCTAAGAGCCATTGGATATGGTTCTGATAAGGACATTCTGGATCTTTTCGGTTTATCTGAAGAAATCAATGTTAACAAAACAAATCAGAAAAAACTTCTTGGCCGCAAGCTTGCTGCACGGGTTTTGAAATCCTGGACAGAAGACTTTGTGGATGAGGATACCGGTGAGGTAGTTTCAATTGCCAGAAATGAAGTTTTACTGGAAAGAGATACCATCATTAAGGATGATGATTTGGAAGTAATTCTGGATTCTGGTTCCAAGTCAGTAATTGTGCATCGGGAAGATGTAAACGCAACTGACTACACCATTATATATAACACGCTTCAAAAAGATCCATCCAACTCTGAAAAAGAGGCTGTTGAGCAAATCTATCGTCAGTTGAGAAATACCGATGCACCAGATGAGCAAACTGCGAGGGATATTATCCACAATCTATTCTTTTCTGACAAGCGATATGACTTAGGAGAAGTAGGTCGATACAGAATCAATAAGAAACTCGGATTAACCACTTCAAGTGCCACCCGCGTTTTGACCACCGAAGATATCATCATGATTGTGAAGTATCTTATTGGTTTGATAAACTCAAAAGCTGTTGTTGACGATATAGATCACCTTTCTAACAGAAGGGTAAGAACCGTGGGCGAGCAATTGTATTCTCAATTTGGTGTAGGTCTTGCCCGTATGGCGAGAACCATCAAAGAAAGAATGAACGTGCGGGACAATGAAGATTTCAAGCCGGTTGATTTGATTAATGCAAGAACACTTTCTTCTGTTATCAACTCATTCTTTGGAACCAATCAATTGTCTCAGTTTATGGATCAAACCAATCCATTGGCGGAGATAACGCACAAGAGGAGATTGTCAGCACTAGGGCCAGGCGGTCTTTCAAGAGAGCGTGCAGGTTTTGAGGTTCGTGACGTTCACTATACCCACTACGGCAGACTTTGTACAATTGAAACACCGGAAGGTCCAAACATCGGTTTGATTTCTTCTTTGTGTATTCACGCGAAGGTCAACGGAATGGGCTTCATCGAAACTCCTTACAGAAAAGTTGCGGATGGTAAAATTGTGGCTGATACCCCGGTAAAATACCTGACAGCAGAGGAAGAAGATGGACATAATATTGCACTTGCCAAAACAGGCATTGCGGCAGATGGTACTTTGACTCAGGACAGGGTTAAGGCCAGATATGAAGGAGATTTTCCATTGGTTGAGCCAGCCAACGTTACTTATATGGATGTTGCGCCCAATCAGATTGTATCGATTGCAGCCTCCATGATTCCGTTTTTGGAGCATGATGATGCCAACCGGGCATTGATGGGATCGAACATGCAACGTCAGGCAGTACCATTGCTTCGTCCTGAAGCACCTATTGTGGGTACTGGTCTTGAAGCCAGAGTGGCAGAAGACTCCAAAACTTTGTTGTCGGCTGAGGCTACAGGAACTGTAATTTATGTGGATTCAATGAAAATTGTAATCCAATATGAACAAACAGAAGATCAGAGACTTGTAGAATTTGACAATGACATCAGGACCTACACACTAACCAAATTCAGAAGAACAAACCAGGATACCTGTATCAACCTTAGACCGATTGTGAATAAGGGAGATAAAGTAGAGAAAGGTCAGGTTCTTTGCGAAGGTTATGCGACCCAGGGAGGTGAACTTGCATTGGGAAGAAACATGATGGTTGCATTCATGCCATGGCAGGGATACAATTTTGAAGATGCCATTGTGATTTCTGAAAAAGTAGTATCTGATGATATTTTTACTTCTATCCATATTGAAGAATATGAACTTGAAGTTAGGGAAACCAAAAGAGGAGAAGAAGAATTGACTTCTGAGATTCCAAACGTAAGTGAGGAAGCAGTTCGAAACCTTGACAAAGATGGCATCATCAGAGTAGGAGCGGAGGTGAAGGAAGGTGATATTCTTGTTGGGAAAATTACACCGAAAGGCGAAAGTGACCCGACACCGGAAGAAAAACTTCTAAGAGCTATTTTTGGAGACAAAGCAGGTGATGTGAAAGATGCTTCTATGAAAGCACCTCCATCCATGCGAGGTGTTGTTATCGATACCAAATTGTTTTCAAGACCTAGAAAAGATAAAGATTTAAGGGCTGCCTCTAAAAAAGAGCTTGATGTTTTGAAATCAAAATACTCAAAAGACCTTATTGATCACAAAACCAAGGCCATTGATAAATTGGTTGCCATTCTTGAAGGAAAAACCTGTAAAGGTGTTAAGCACAAGTTTGGTGATGAAATTATGTCAAAAGGCGTAAAATTCAGCAGGAAAAATATTACCGAGAATCTTTTCCCGGATAAAAATCCTTACAGAGACGAGAGTAACTACAATGTGGCGGAAGAAGCCAATTTGATAGGTGATGTTGTTCTTGAAAACTGGACTGACGATGCAAGATTGAATAAAATGATTTTTGACCTGGTTAAAAACTTCGTCAAAAAGAGAAATGAAATCGCCGGAAGATTCAAAAGAGAGCGGGTTGCCATCGAAGTTGGTGATGAATTACCAACCGGAATTGTAAAATTGGCCAAGGTATATATTGCCAAAAAGCGAAAGCTTAAAGTTGGTGATAAGATGGCGGGTCGTCACGGAAATAAAGGGGTGGTTGCCAGAATTGTTCGTCAGGAAGATATGCCGTTCTTAGAGGATGGCAATCCGGTAGACATCGTTCTAAACCCTCTTGGTGTACCTTCAAGGATGAACATTGGTCAGATTTACGAAACCGTTCTTGGATGGGCAGGTCGTAAGTTGGGCAGAAAATACGCCACTCCGATTTTTGATGGCGCAACAGAGGAAGAAGTAGTTTCCGAATTGAATGAAGCAAATCTTCCATCTTTTGGCAGGACGTATCTTTACGATGGTCTTTCCGGAGACAGGTTTGACCAAAAGGTAACTGTTGGTATCATCTATATGCTGAAACTAGGTCACCTTGTGGATGATAAGATGCACGCAAGGTCTATCGGACCATACTCTTTAATTACGCAACAACCATTGGGTGGTAAAGCACAATTTGGTGGTCAGCGATTTGGAGAAATGGAGGTTTGGGCGCTTGAGGCATTTGGGGCTTCTCATATTCTTCAGGAGATTCTGACCGTGAAATCTGATGATGTTATCGGAAGAGCAAAAGCATACGAGGCCATTGTAAAAGGCGAAAACATGCCTAAACCAAATATTCCTGAATCATTCAATGTATTGGTTCATGAATTAAGAGGATTGGCACTTGAAATAACACTTGACTAGAATAAGTTGTTAAATTTTGAAAAGAGTCCTGCTGAAAAGCAGGGCTCTTTTTTTTTACAACATATCGGGTTAAAATCGGGAAAATAACCGGAAACAAAGCTTGGTTGCCTTGAAAATATTCAGGAAGGAAAAGGTAGTTTGTCTCTCGTCAGGATAACATGCCCAAAACCTTATCCAGATGTCCGGAGAAGGCATTCAACTCTTCTTTTGTATTATAGAAGCTTAGGGAAATCCGGACAGTTCCAGGAATTTCAAACCGGCGCATCAGCGGCTGGCAACAATGATGACCCGTCCTGACCGCAATTCCGTATTGGTCCAGCAATGTACCCAAATCGGATGGATGGGCATGGTCAGAAACAAATGAAACCACGGAGGATTTGTGGGTTGCCGTTCCTATAATTCGAAGACCAGCTTTATTTTCAATGATATTCGTAGCGAGTTGCAATAACTCTAGTTCGTGGGCTTCTACTGCTTGTCTGTCAAGAGATTGTATATAATCAACCGCAGTCCCTAAAGCAATGCCATCTGCAATATTAGGGGTGCCAGCTTCAAATTTGAAAGGAAGTTCGTTGTAGGTTGTTTTCTCGAAAGTAACCTCTTTGATCATTTCTCCTCCACCTTGAAAAGGGGGGAGGTTTTCCAACTGATTTTTCTTTCCATATAAAATGCCAATTCCTGTTGGGCCAAACATTTTATGGCCGGAAAATGCAATAAAGTCGGCACCAAGGTCTTGAACGTCAACAGCAAAATGCCCAACCGCCTGGGCACAATCCAACATGGTGAGGGCGCCCAGTTTTTGAGCTTTCTGTATCAATTCCTTTGCAGGATTGATGGTGCCAAGGGAATTCGAAACATAAACGAACGAAAGCACCTTGGTTTTTTCACTCAAGAGCTTTTCCGCTGATTCCATATCCAACTCTCCATTTTCAAGCACAGGAATCACTTTGAGAATAGCGCCAGATGTTTCACAAGCCATTTGCCAGGGCACAATATTTGCGTGGTGCTCCATTCCCGTGATCAGGATTTCGTCTCCAGCCTTCAAATATGATTTTGCCAGACCAGATGCCACAATGTTGAAGCTTTCTGTAGTCCCTTTCGTGAAAATGACCTGCTCGGCCGTTTCGGCATTGATAAAGTTTTTAAGCTTTTCCCTGCTGCCTTCAAAGGCTGTTGTACCCTTGTCTGCCAGAAAATGAGCGCCTCTGTGGATATTGGCGTTAAAGGTTTTGTAGTAATTTTCTATGGATTGGATAACTGAAAGCGGCTTTTGGGTGGTCGCTCCGTTGTCAAAATAAATCAATGGATGTTTTCCGATTTTCTGATTCAGAATTGGAAAATCATTTCTAATGGACACAAGGTCAAGTGTTTGAGTTTGCTCGCCCATTAGTAACATTTTTATACTTTATTTCGAAACCAGCCTTTCCATTTCGGCCATTATCTCTGCTTCAAACAATGCGTGCAGGGATTTGTTCTCAACTTTCATCAGAATTTCAGACGCAAAAGCCTGAACCAACATTTGTTTGGCGGTGGCTTCATCGAGACCACGACTTCTTAAATAGAATATTGGCTCTTCATCCAATTGACCAATTGTGGCCCCATGGGAACATTTTACATCATCCGCAAAAATCTCCAATTGTGGTTTTGCATACACTTTGGCATCGGTGGAAAGCAATATGTTTTTGCTTGATTGATAGGCATTTGTTTTCTGAGCTACCTGGTCAACCAAAATTTTGCCATTAAAAACACCTGTAGCCTTGCCTGAAAAAATGCTTTTATACAACTGATTGCTCGTGGTATTGACAGCTTTATGATTGATAAAAGTATGGTGGTCAACATGCAATTTTGCAGAGCCAATAGAAAGGCCATACATGTGCGCATCTGCTTCTGTACTGTTTATCTTGATTTCCAGGTTGTTGCGGATAAATCCTTCACCCAAAGAAACCACGAGGTGTTGAAAAACAGCCTTTTCTGCCGTCTCTACTCTGGTTTGGTTAATAAGGGATGAATCCTTATTTCCCTTTTCCAGACTGAACCATTTTACAATCGCTGATTTCTTAACATCAATTTCCTGAACGGCATTGGTAACAACAGGTTGAGCACCATCTGATTGCCAGATTTCCGCAAAAGTTACCTCCGCTCTTTCACCCACCTGAACCTGAATCCGGGGTTGAACCCATGCTGCAGATTCTGTATATGAGTTGCAATGAAAAATTACAATGGGCTTTTCAATGATCGCCTTTTCATTTACTTGAATCGAAAGTCCTGAAAGGTGCGCCGTTGAGCCATTTAGCTGATTGAAAATGTTGTTTTCATAGGCGCTGGTAAAAGTTTCAAGGTGATTGATTTTTTTGATTGTCAGACCTTTTAAAACTTCTGTTGAACTTAAACTTTCAGTAAAGGCACCATCCAAAAATACCAACAAGTGGCAACCTTCAAATGCTTCGGCGTGAATACTGGCCATTGCTTTTCCCTGACCAGTTCTTAAAGTATAGTTTGTGTCCTTTGAAACCGAAAATGAAGAATATTTCCATTCCTCATTTTTGGAATTTGGAAAATGAAGTTGGTCTGCTTCTTCCAGAAATATTGTTGACTTTTCCTTTGAAACAGATTGAATCTGAGCCAATAAACTCAGCTTTAAATCTTCCAGTTGTGGATTGGTTTTCATGATTCTTATTTGAATGAATGATTTTAAACCAAAGCTGCTTCGGCTTTCACCCAATCATAGCCTTTTTCTTCCAGCTCCAAAGCAAGCTCCTTGGTGCCAGATTTGATGATTTTTCCGTTCCACAAAACGTGTACAAAATCCGGAACAATGTAATCAAGAAGTCGCTGATAGTGTGTTACTACAATGGTTGCATTGTTTGGCGTTTTCAATAAATTAACACCGTTTGCTACGATTCTAAGGGCGTCAATGTCAAGACCAGAATCGGTTTCGTCCAAAATAGCCAACCTTGGTTCAAGCATCGCCATTTGGAAAATTTCATTTCTCTTTTTCTCACCACCAGAAAATCCCTCATTTAAGGAACGGCTCAAAAGCGATTGGTCAATTTCAACCAATTTGCTTTTTTCTTTCATTCTTTTTAGGAATGAAACTGCATCCAAAGCCTCTTCTCCTCTATGTTTTCTGATTTCGTTGATGGCAGTTTTCAGGAAGTTAATGGTTGTAACTCCCGGAATTTCAATTGGGTATTGAAAAGCCAAAAAAACACCTTCTCTGGCTCTTTCTTCCGGACTTAATTCCAATAAATCCATATCACGGTAGGTCACTGAGCCAGATGTTACTTCATAATCCTCCCGACCCGCCAACACTGAAGCCAATGTGCTTTTTCCACTTCCGTTTGGACCCATTATGGCATGCACTTCACCTGGATTTACGGTTAGGTTGATGCCCTTCAGAATTTCCTTTTCGCCGATACTGGCGTGTAAATTTTCGATTTTTAACATTTTGCTATAATAATATCACCTCTTCGAGGTTTTTGGGGCATAAATTCCTTGTTTTAAAATAATTTCACATTTAAGAGCTTAGATAATTTTAAAATTAACTCTAAACTCTAAACTAGATTATCCGACGCTTCCTTCTAAACTGATTGCCAATAACTTCTGGGCCTCCACTGCAAATTCCATTGGAAGCTGATTGAGTACTTCTTTGGCATAACCATTTACAATTAAAGCCACCGCATCTTCGGTCGAAATGCCGCGTTGGTTACAGTAAAAAATCTGGTCTTCTCCAATTTTTGAAGTTGTTGCTTCATGCTCTACTTGCGCTGAAGGGTTTTCCACCTCTAAATAAGGAAAGGTATGAGCGCCACATTGATCACCAAGTAAAAGACTGTCGCACTGAGAAAAGTTTCTGGCATTGTCTGCCCTTTTCATTACCTGGACCAATCCGCGGTAGGAGTTTTGGCTTTTTCCAGCCGAAATACCTTTTGAAACAATCCTGCTTTTGGTGTTTTTTCCAATATGAATCATTTTCGTGCCGGTATCTGCCTGTTGGAAATTGTTGGTTACCGCAACTGAATAAAACTCACCAATCGAATCATCTCCTTTCAGGATTACAGATGGATATTTCCATGTTATGGCAGAACCAGTTTCAACCTGGGTCCATGATATTTTTGATTTCTTACCCATGCAAATTCCTCGCTTGGTTACGAAATTATAAATACCACCTTTTCCTTGCTTATCGCCTGGATACCAGTTTTGTACGGTGCTGTACTTAATGTGCGCATTGTCCATAGCGACCAGTTCTACAACTGCAGCATGCAATTGATTTTCATCCCGCATTGGTGCGGTGCAGCCTTCCAGATAACTCACATAAGAATTGTCTTCACAAACAATTAAGGTTCTTTCAAACTGGCCTGTATTGGCAGTATTGATTCTGAAATATGTGCTCAGTTCCATTGGGCAACGAACGCCTTTTGGAATAAAGCAAAACGAGCCATCTGAAAAAACAGCTGCGTTGAGTGCCGAGAAATAATTGTCTTTAACCGGGACTACAGACCCCAAATACTTTTTTACAAGCTCAGGGTGATTTTCAATGGCATCGCTCATGGAGCAGAAAATGATGCCCAATTCGTAGAGTTTGTCCTTGAAAGTTGTAGCAATTGAAACAGAATCAATAACAGCGTCTACGGCAACTCCGGTTAAACGCTTTTGCTCATTGAGCGAAATTCCTAGTTTTTCAAATGTTTTTCGAAGTTCAGGATCAATTTCGTCCAGGCTGTTAACTGTCTTCTTTTGCTTTGGAGCTGCGTAATAAATGATGTCCTGATAGTTGATTTCCGGAAAAGTAACATTCTGCCAGTTGGGCGTTTTCATCTCCTTCCAGATTTTGAAAGCTTCCAGTCTCCAATCCAGCATCCATTGTGGTTCTTTCTTTTTGGCTGAAATAAATCTGACTGTATCTTCATTTAATCCTGCCGGAGCTACATCGGTTTCTATGTCGGTATGAAAACCGTATTTGTACTCCGAATTGGTTATTTCTTCCAGGATTTCAGTTTCTTTTGACATCTGCTAAATTCTTTATTTAGAATTATTCTATACAAAGGTATAAAAGATTTTTAATCTGAATGTTAGGATTTTTTAACTCTCCGGGAAGTTTATTCTCTGACAATTTTGATTTGTCCTTTGCTTTTCTGATTCGTCCATTCCAGAAAATAGATTCCCGATGGAAAGGCTGTGATATCCAAATTTTCTTTCTTTGAAATCGATTTTTGTAAAATTTTCTTTCCCATTGAATTAAAGATAATCACCTTATTCAATCCATTTATTGGCTCAAAATAAAATGAACCTTGGTTGGGATTTGGAAAAACAATGGGTAAATCAGTTGAAATTTCATTTTCTACCGAGGTTACAATAAAGACTTTTGCCTCCGACCATTCAGACCAGCAACTGTCAATTTTGTATCTGGCCTGAAAGGATGAATTGAGAAGACCCTTGATTTTTCTTCCGGTTATTGATGAATTTAATTGTCCGTTGACGAGCCATTGGTATTGAATTCCGGTTTGCTGAATTTCCAATGAATCTGTTCCCAGATAATTCAATGTTGGTGTTTCAGGGACAGTTCCAGGCCTTATTGTGGCTATGACTTCCACCCGCTTGCTTGGACAACCTGTAAATTTACTAACCACCCAATCAAAAAAGTATGGGTAAATTTGGTTGTTTCCATTGCCAGGACCTGTAATTGAGACAATCCCGGCGGTTGTTATCGGATATTGTCTAGTCCCCATGTTACCAAATGTCAGTGATACAGAAAACAAGCTATCTGCCATCAGTTCATAATCATTGCCAACATCGAATCTCCAAAACAAGGGGATTTTTGAATTGGGACCGTTTCCAAAGACTTGTTTCCGGTAAATTTCCACACCATTCTTTTTGGCCACCAAAACACCCAATTTGCCTTGAATGCCTGCATGAACAAGCTGGATAGAATCCAACCGGAAGGATGAAAGGGCATTGAATTTTAATCCATTTGTGGTATTTGAACTTCCCCCTGAGCCATCAAAAGTTAAGCCAGCCCCATCTTTTTTAGTCAATCCACTTTGGGCAAAATAGCTTTTGGTTTGATTGAGCAAAGGAGTATCATATCTTCTCGAAAACGCAATCGGTTCGGGATTAAAAGCATCTGAATACCAGGTGATATTTGAACCACCTGAAACACCAATCTGAACAGAACCAGGGCCACATCTTTCTGCATTTTGGGGGGTAGGG
>JAIXQU010000044.1 GCA_027485575.1 Cytophagaceae bacterium | reverse complement strand
CCCTTCGGGGTTTGTTTTGGCTTTTCTGGTTTACCGATTCGGATTTTAAAATCAATCAATCAATCAATCACCATCTCCACTGGAATAGGTAATCGCAATGCCCAAAACCGAGGACATATCCGATTTAAAAAAACGGGTTTGCTTTTGGAGTTCAGTATGCAGGGTTTCGATTCTGGAAGGGTCTGTTGCCAGCACATCAGAAAATCGGCTGGTTGTTGAAATGTTGTCGGCAGCATTGATTACATTCAACATCTGGCTTTCGCTTTGTTTTATGAGCTCCGTTCCGCCTTCCACACTTTCCAGATATTTTTTAAATCCGACTCCATAAGCATCTGAATTGTAAGGCTTTCCATTCCAGATTTGGTCTAGATTTTGAATATGTAATTTCAAAAAATCAAGGGACTTGCCACTGTATCTGGCTTCCACCAGGTCTGGCATTACTCCTGTCTGCCCGGGTCTTTTCCCCAATGGAAGACCAACTTTGAAGTTTTTGAGGGCCTCAAAACTTTTTACAAAATCATTGTAAAAGTTAGATGTGCTGCTTCCACTTTCAGTACCATTGGCTTTTAGAAATTGGCTTTTGTAGTTTCCATTCCAGGCATCGGCAACAAATTTTACCCGCTCCTGAATGTGATTGGTTAATGCCTTCAAATATGTTTTCCGACTTTCTGATTTGAATGCAGTCAGGATTTTTTCATCTTCATTCTTTCTATCAAAAATCAAAAATTCAACTGCCAAAAAACCCCGTGCATCTCTGTTAAAGTCATTGATATTAAAGGAATTGTTTTCTAAAATTGAATTAATTTTAGCTTCACTTACAGGAAAAACAGCTATTTCTTCCAACAACGTTTTCCTCGTTCCATCCTCCCCTGCCGGACCAAAATTGAAGGCATTTGCCCTTTGCCAGATAGAATACGCATTGGTCCATGAATTTTGGAGTGCCGTTAAGTTGTCCTGGTTGGGATTTTGATTGAAAACCTCAGCCTTGGAATCCAAAGATTGAGATTCTTTCAGGAGTTGGTTGTACGTCGGAACAATAAACCCCTCGGCCATATTTGCCAGAAAGGAATTCCTGTCAAAAGAATTGGGCACTGCTTTTTCATCTTGCTGACAGGAAGAAATCAAAATCCCTAGCAAACAAAACAAACCCAAACAAAACCGACTGATGTACATAGATTTGATTTTCAATTATCTACCTTGTTCGTTAATCCAGTTTTTCGAAAAATCTGAAATTTCCTGGTCCGTAAATCCATAAATAGATTTTATCAGGGAAACAGCTTGTTCCAATTTTGGAAGTTCCTTTTCTGGTTGTAAAGCAAAACGGTAACAGGTGGATTTTCCGGTTTCAGTATAATTGAATAAAACCAAAAGTTGTTTGATCTGGTCATCGGAAATTACTTTTCTTCCAGTTGCTATACCTTTCAAACCATAAGTAAATCCAATAGCCTCTGTTAAAGAATGAAGTGCCGAAGCTTTTTGAGCCTCAGTCAAATTGGTATTGCTCAGCGTAGATTGAACTGTTTTGCAATAATTCACAACGGTTGCCGCCATTGCTTTTTCCCAAACCTGCCTGATGGCCACAATGGCTTCATCTCTTTCCTTGTAAAAATCGCTACCTCCCTGAACTGCAGCCTGAAGCTTAATGAAATTGGTTTTCAATTGTGAATAAAATCCAGTTCCATCATTTTTATCCCGGCGGGCAACATATTTTGCCATGAAAACATCCGGCTTTGGTACTTTGCTGGAACTTGTATTTGGAAAACCTGGGTTTGATCCCAATATGGCAATCAACTGATCAACAGTCGCTGTTGTTGCGGTTCCAGCCATCAAATCAGTTCCATGCTTATACATAACAGAACCAAACATGGTTTTTTCAACCAACTCAGCCATGTCCAGACCAGCTTCGTCAAAAAGGTAGCCGCCATAAACGCCCCCGTTTCCGTTTGAATCAATTGGAGAATACGATTTCCCACTTGCCAGGGATGCTTTGTAAAGCCATCCGTTTGGTGATTGAATTTTACCGTCAAATCCGGCAGAACCAATTTGGGTCAATATTGGGTTTTCAATATTGTATAGGTTTAAAAGTGTGGGGTATGTAGTAGTGTTACCCTGAGTTTTACATCTTTCAATTTCCCCAACCACAGCCTCAATCTGATTTAGTACCGCAGCTTCTCTTGTTGTATTAAACTGAAATCCAGAAGAATTGTAGACCGTGGGAATTACAAGTTGTTTTTTTGATTCTTCATCTTTTTCACAAGAAAAACCAAAAATGGAAATAAAAATTAGTACAAATAATTGGCCTTTTTCAAACATAAACCGGAACCCTTTTCTAAACCGCTGCAAACCTAAATCTTTATTTAGAATAATTCCAAATAAGGGGTGTCGAAAATGAGAATTTCATGATTTCGGTCTGTTTATTGATTGATAATACCAACCGAAAACGAAATTTGTTTTTATTGATTTTGCTTCCGTAACAAATTCCTGCCGCTAGAATTTTAAACTAATTATAAAAGGAAAGCCTTTTCAAGGTAGTTATTATTCCAAGAAACACAAACACGGTAAAAATGCTGCATTATAAAGATTGAATTCATTTTCAACCTTAATGCAGACACTTTAATTAAACTAATGCTTCTTAAATCTCTTTTTACCAGCTTTTCTTTTCAGCTTTTTCTGTACCTTTTGCTTTTTCAGGTCAAAGGCGATTCTTTGTTCCTCAGTCAAAAGCTTTCTTACTTCCTGAACATGAAAAGCCCTGATTTTCAAAATTTTAGTTTTTAGATTTTGAATTTCCTCAATGGTAGAATTGATGATTTCCATTTCTGGTTTTGGACTCGTTTCCAAAGTATTGAGTCTGGCTTTTTTTTCACCCATTTGATTCCTAATCGGTAAAATCTCCTTTCTGAGATTATTTCTTAACTCTTTAATTTTTACTTTTTGGGGTTCCGTAAGGTTGGGAATTCCTGCAAAACCTTTTTTCAAAGAATCAGGCTTTTGGTCAAGACAAAATCCTGAAAATGAAATAAAAAGAAAAAAAAGTAATGATAAAAAAGTTAAAGCCAACTTTTGACGCTTGGCAAAATTGACTGGCGTTATTTGATTTGAATTTTCCATTGGTCCAAAAATTATATTTTGTCCATAGAGAAACAATTTGGTCTAAGGTTTAACTGTTGAAAGTTTAACTTTTAAAATATCTTACCAAAAGCCTGTCTAACAATATCTTAATTATTAATTTACCAACATTTTATAAACCAAATCATCCACACTAAACTCGCCCTTATATTCAAATTCCACTTCTTTTGCCCTTCCCGGAAGCAGATCGAAATAATTATCAGAAAAATGAATGGAAACGGATTTATGGCTGATATAAAGATTTTTAACCAGGTATTCAGATTTCAATTTAAGCCTGAAAACATTTCCAGCCTTTTGCAAATCTGCCTGAATTGGCACCTCTTTAAGCTTTAAATCTTTTGGGAGTTTATAGAAAATATGATTTGTTAAAATGGGGCTACCTTTTTTGGGGTTCGTATTGATTATCAAAAACATACTTGTGGAATCGGCTGGGCTCCAGTTCGACCGTTTTAAAGTCAGTTTCTTATTCCAAACTTCATTATCAACTACTTTTTCATGGTTGAATAAATATTCCTGTCGGGTTAGTTCTTTTCCTTCAAAGTTGTACCATGTTGCTTCCAATCCATCAACCACATAATCGCCGCGGGCTTCATTTACTATTGAAACATTCAAGGTGTCACCTCCAATTGAAGCGTGGAGAATCAAGGGCTCATTGGCCTTCTTTGCAAAAAAATGTATTGCCTTCCATGTTCCATAATAATCGATTGAACTCCAGGAAGCAGCTGGCCAGCAATCGTTTAACTGCCAATAAAGTGAACCCATACAATATGGCATCCGCCCCCGGTGGGTTTCTATCGCATATTTCATGGCTTCTGCCTGTTGTAGTTGGCTTACGTAGGTAAAGGTTTCAAAGTCTTTTGGTTTATTATAAAATTGGCTTGAAAACTTCCGGATTTTGGAATTTCCATTCGGATGCTTCTGATGCACATCCATCACATCTGAATCTTCAAACCAATCCTGCGGTTCAGAAAATTTCTTAATTGATTGCATGGATGGGAAAGATTGGTATCCATATTCACTCTGGAACCTGGAAACATTATTTTTATATTTTCTATAATCTCCGGTTCCAAACCAAACAAACCAATCATGCATATCGCCAAATCCGATTTTATCAGGTTTCACATTGTCATCGTTTGCGGAAGGTGAGCTTCTTGTATAATACCGGGAGGGATCTTCTGCCTTTACAATTTCCGGAATGATGGTGTGAAAAAGAGTTTTGTAATCCCCATAAATTTCAATCGAATCCGCCTTGCTGTAAGGGATCCCACCTCGTATCCAGCGTTTAAGCCAGCCTGTTTCATTTTCATTATTGCCGCACCAGACAGCCATACAAGCATGATTTCTAAGCCTGACTACATTTTGTTTTACCTCCTCTTTTACCAGTTTCTTAAATTTTTCCGTTCCGGGATACATGGTACAAGCAAACATAAAATCCTGCCAAACCAATATTCCCAAGGAATCACAAATGCTATAAAACCGGTCATCTTCATAAACTCCTCCTCCCCAAACCCTTAACATATTCATGTTGGCATTTTTTGCAGAAACCAGGGTTTTCAGATATCGCTCCTCTCCTATCCGTGGCAGAAAATTATCCAATGGAATGAAATTAGCACCTTTCATAAATACGGGTCTCCCATTCAGCTTAAAAAAGAATGACTTACCATCCTTATCCATTTCATGAACTACTTCAAGCTTCCTGATTCCAAATTTGAAATTCTTTTGGTCAATTATAGTTTTATTGATTGATAAAGAAGCCTTTACATTGTATAGAAATGGATTACCCAAACCATTTGTCCACCAGAATTGAGCACTGCTAACCTGAAATTCAAACGGTATTTTCCTGCCCCTTCCTGAGTCCGAAACTGTGATTGTCTTTCTGGTTTTGCCCAGTTCTATCTCGCATTGATAACTACCCGAAACCGTATTTTTAAGGCTAATAAATCCGGAAATGATGGCATTTTTTCCGTCAATTTTTTTTGTGGATAAAAAAACCTCATTCAATTCTGCTTCATCCGTGGCTTCAATAAAAACAGGTCTCCAAATTCCGGAAGTTACCAATCTTGGCCCCCAATCCCATCCATAAGAATAACCTGCCTTTCTGGTATAGGGACTGGTTTTCAATGCCATTGCATCATTGGTTGCTGGAAGGGCTTGTGGATTAGACACCAAATCTGGTAAAGCAGCCTTCAAAGGAGAAGTAAAAATGATGTTAAGTTCATTTACCCCTTTTTTCAAATAAGGCTTTGCATCTACCCGGTATTCAAGAAACATGTTTTCGGTTTTTAATATGGATTTCCCATTCAGAAAAACCTCGGCATAAGTATCCAAACCTTTAAAAACCAAATTGATATGTGATTTTGCCAACAAATTTGGCTGAAGCAAAAACTCAGTTTTATATTCCCAATCCAAATTACTTACCCACTGCACCCATTTTTCATTATCCCGCCAGAAAGGGTCTGGCAAAGCTTTTGAAGCCATCAGATCTGTATGGACAGTTCCCGGCACCTGGGCGGGCCTCCAATTGGTATTTCTACGTTCTTTAAATTGCCATTGGTTAAGGGTCAGGTCCTGGATGATTGGTTGAGCAATCAATTTCAGATAAAATATCAGGCAGATAAGGAAAAGAAATAGAGCTTTCATGTCCGAAATAAAGCATTAGAAAAACAAAAACCCCGCTTTTCAGCAAGGGTTTTCGCAAAGAATCGGAAAAATTGATTACTACTTTTTTTCGGTGTCTTTCCTAATGAACTCCATAATGTTTTTTAAAGGCCTTTCCGAAGGTTGTACCAACAAGGTGGGTATTTCCTTGCCCAGTTGTTTCACAGCATCAGAGAACTCTTCCAGTTCAGGATAAGCCGAAATGGAGGCATCCAGATTTTCTGTCTCTTTTGGGGCTAATTCACCACTTTGTTCTTTGAGAACATCATTTGGGGTAGAGGTTTTGAGCATAACGTTTTCTTTTTGGAACCAGGTATTTTTTTAGATTTTCAACCGCATGTCGCATGCGTCCAAGGCAAGTATTATGGTTTACACCTATCATTTCAGATATTTCCTTAAAAGACATACCCGCAAAATACCGAAGCATCACCATTTCTCTTTGATTCTCAGGCAACTTAGAGATGGCCCACTTCAATCTTTCTTTGTTTACATCACGGTCGAAACTATCTAACGATATTTCTTCGCTAATATTTAAAAAATTAAAAATTTCTTTGCCATTCACCGAGGTAATGACTGGCTGCCGGTTTTTTACCCGAAGGTAATCACAGCTTAAATTGTGTGAAAGACGAACCAGATAAGCACAAACTTTATCACGATGTTCATATCTCCCATCTCTGATGACCTGATAAAATTTTATATACGTTTCCTGCAAAATATCCTCAGAAACATATTTGTCCCGTGTCAGAATCCAGGATGCAGTATACACCTGAGACTGATACCTGCGAACAAGTATTTCAAAACTATTTTGATTACCAGAAAGAAAAGATTGGATTAAATCCGAATCTGTAGAAGCTTTGAGGGTATTCATGAATTTTACGTTTAATAAGTTAACGTAAAGGTCCAGGCCATAAATTTTTACTTAATTAAAGTAAAGATGCTTCTTCAGTATATAGGATTTAGATGTTAAAAAAACTTGTGATCCCGAAGAGATTCGAACTCCCAACCTTCTGATTCGTAGTCAGATGCTCTATCCAGTTAAGCTACGGGACCGCTGCTTTCGCTTTGCAAAACTAAGAAAATTTTAATTCGCCAAACATTTTGGATTATTTTTTAGCAAATAATATGCAACATTTTTATTAGAAAGGAATTTAACAGGTCCGATAATCATCATTTTGATGAAATAAGCAGAAGAGGTAAATAGACCATAAAAGGATAGAAATAATTGAAAGCTAGGGTTACATTTGCCGCCTTAAAAATTCGTTAATGGAACATTCAGCCCACCAGCACCGCACAAATGTGGCAGGTCTTCTGGTAGCTCTGGGAATAATTTATGGAGATATTGGAACCTCTCCACTCTATGTACTTAAAGCAATTTTAAAGGATCAGGTTGTCACTGAGGACCTGGTTTTAGGAGGCCTATCTTGTATCATATGGACGCTGACTTTACTTACTTCTATCAAATATGTCGCCATCACCTTAAATGCAGATAACAATGGAGAAGGTGGGGTTTTTTCTTTGTATGCACTGGTTCGTCGATTTAGACCTACTTTAATATTCCCTGCTATTTTAGGTGGAGCAGCTTTACTGGCTGATGGAATGATTACTCCTCCAATATCAGTTTCGTCAGCGGTAGAAGGATTATTGATGTTAAATCCTGATATTCCAACTATTCCAATTGTGGTGGTCATTATTACGTTTTTGTTTGTTCTACAAAGAGTTGGCACCTCAATTGTGGGCAAAACATTTGGACCCGTCATGTTGGTTTGGTTTCTAATGCTTGCCTTTTTCGGCACGCTTTGGACCAGCCAAAATCCATATGTTCTTAAAGCTTTAAACCCCTGGTATGCATATAATTTACTTGTGAATTTTAAAGGTGGATTTTGGTTTTTAGGCGCTGTTTTTCTTTGCACAACCGGGGCAGAAGCGCTTTATTCTGACCTTGGTCATTGCGGAAAGGAAAATATAAGAATCAGCTGGGGTTTTGTGAAATTTTGCTTGATTTTGAATTACATGGGACAAGGTGCCTGGGTGTTAAATAATTTACACAACCAAACGCTACCCAACGGAATGAATCCATTTTATTCTATGATGCCCCATTGGTTTCTTCCCGTGGGAATTGTAATTGCATCATTAGCGGCCATTATTGCGAGTCAGGCTCTTATCTCAGGTTCGTTTACATTGGTTTCTGAAGCCATCAGGTTAAATGTCTGGCCAAAAGTTAAAATAAAATTCCCATCTGAAATGAAAGGCCAATTGTATGTACCCAGTGTGAACTGGATATTGCTGGCTGGATGTTTAGGAATAGTTTTTTACTTCAAAGAATCAAGTGCAATGGAAGCGGCTTATGGACTTGCCATTACCCTGGCAATGTTAATGACTACCTATCTTTTGAGCCAATATTTAATATTAAAAAGAATCAAGGGTTTTTGGGTAATAATCCTTTTGGTGGTTTATCTCTCTCTTGAGTTTTCTTTTTTCACAGCCAATGTTGTTAAATTTACCCACGGTGGTTGGGTTTCACTTTTAATCAGCTTGGTGTTGATTTTAATAATGTGGGTTTGGTACAAAGGGCGAAAAATCAAAAACAGATACATTACCTTTACACATATCAACGAGCACATTAACATGCTTAAGGAACTCAGTAAAGACCAATCGGTTCCAAAATTTGCAACCCATCTGGTTTACCTTACATCGGCAGACAACCGGGATGAAATCGAATCTAAAATCATGTATTCTATTTTTCAGAAACAACCAAAACGTGCTGACATATATTGGTTTATCCATATTCATGTGGACGACAAGCCATACACCCAGGAATATAAAGTAGATATTTTAGCCAACAATGATGTCATTAAAGTTGAGTTCCGGCTAGGATTCAGAATCGACCAGAAGATCAATTTATATTTCCGAAAAGTAGTTCAGGAGCTGGTTGCCAATGGAGAAATCGACATTACTTCCCGCTATGCTTCGCTGGCGGAGAAAAATATTGTTGGAGATTTCAGGTTTATTGTGATTAAGAGGCATTTAAGTTATGAAAATGAACTTCCATTTTTAGAAAATCTCATCATGGACGGTTATTTTATGCTTGATAGGTTGAGCTTACCAGAGGACAAAGCCTTCGGTCTGGATACGAGTTCGGTCAAAATTGAAAAAGTTCCATTGGTCATTGCGCCTCCTAAAGAAACGAGGTTAAAACGTGTATTTACAGAGCATTAGAGGTTCATTTGGTCCCCAAAATGAAAATTTAAGTTTGCGCTATTGGATCAGTTGCTTGCTTCAAAACTCCTCCAAATCGGGAAATTCCACACATTAATTATACCTGTCTGATATATTGCAATTCAAAACGGCCATTTGGATTTGTGTTTTGGCTTTGTAACGAAAATTTATACCTGAAATTGACATTGATTGAAATTGACAGGTTTAAAAAAAAATATCCATCTGTAACTTTAAAATGAAGCAAGAAGTAGTCTTAAAAATTACGCTGTTTTTAATGGTCTTACTGCTTTTTGGGTTCAATGAAATTTCGGCTCAAAACCTGGATAACAAAATCCTGAATTCAATTCATGCAGAGAGAAACAAGCAATTTGACCCATTTTTCCATGTTTTCGGGCAATCAGGACCTATTTTGAGCATTGCCTATCCCATTGGATTTGGTCTGGCGGGAATTTTCAAGTCAGATTCATCCCTTTTTATTCAGGGAATTTCAGCTGGTTTTGGGTTATCCTTTTGCGCAATCTTAGCCTATGGTTTAAAAGAAGCCATAAGAAGGCCAAGGCCATTTCAGCAAAACAAAGAAATAATAGTTCCATATAACGCTCCAAAATCGTATTCTTTTATTTCCGGCCATACTTCTAATGCATTTGAAACTGCCATGCACCTTAGTTTAAGTTGTAAAAAATGGTATGTTGTTTTACCCGCATTTGGTTGGGCATCTACCGTGGCTTATTCCCGGGTTCATGAGGGCGTTCACTACCCTTCGGATGTTCTGGCCGGGGCAATATTAGGAACCGGCTCAGCCTGGCTTACCTATAAGGCCAATAAGTTTATAGGCCGGAAAACAGCAAAAACCAGAAGGAAAATTTTGAAATGGTAACTAAAAGTGAAGGGCAATATCACTTAAAAAATTAACTCACTTTAATTCCTGAATGAAAGATTAAGTGTTCTTTTCGATTTCGGGATCTGAAACCTTAATTTCCTCACTTTCAAACAGATAATTAAATAAAGAATTGGTTCTGGCTACTCCAATACTGGCCTCAATTTCAGGTTTATCCAATTTGGTGATTTGGCTTAAAGACTTAAATCTTTTATAAATGTATTCAATAGATTTTTGACCAAATCCAGGAATGCTTTCCATCGCCGTTTTTAAACTTGCTTTGCTTCTTTTCGACCTGTGGAAAGTAATTCCAAACCTATGGGCCTCATCTCTAGCTCTTTGCAAAACTTTTAAAGTCTCAGATTTTTTCTCAAGATAAAGGGGATACGGGTCCTCCGGATAAAAAAGTTCTTCCAACCGCTTGGCTATTCCAATAATGGGTATCTGCCCATATATTCCTAAATCTTTGAGTGCATCGCATGCAGCAGACAATTGCCCTTTTCCTCCATCAATTAAAATCAAATCAGGCAAAGGCTTTTCTTCTTCCAATTGTCGTTTGTATCGTCTGGTAACCACCTCATACATGGTTGCAAAATCATTAGGCCCCTCCACAGTTTTAACATTGTAATGTCTGTATTCTTTTTTGGCCGGTGCAGCATCAATAAAACAAACCATGGCGGAAACCGCATTGGTTCCCTGGATGTTGGAATTATCAAAACACTCGATTCGCTTTGGCTGCTTTTGCAATTTAAGGTCACTTTGCATTTTGTTTAAAATGCGTTCAGTCCTGTTTTCCGATTGGGCTTCAATGGCACGGGTTATTTTTTCCTTTTTATGAAATAAAACGTTTTTGAGTGCCAGATCCAGCAGCTTCCTTTTATCCCCCCTTTGAGGTACGGCAACTGAAACTCCTGGTATTTCAAAATCGAGTTCCACATTAGATATCAACTCTTTGGCCTTGGTTTCGAAGATTTCCCTTGCTGAAACGATTGCATGGCCAATCAACTCTGAATCGGTTTCATTTAGTTTCCGCTTGTATTCAAAAGTATGGGTATGGCTGATTGAACCTTCCGAAACTGCCATAAAATTGATGTAAACCTCATCTTCCTGAGAAGTAATGGCAAAAACATCAACATCTTCCATTTCCGGGCTTACAATGATGGTATGGCTTTGCCAGTTTTCAATTAACTCAAGTTTTTCCTTCGCAATCTGGGCTTTTTCAAATTCAAGATTTTCAGCATAGGATTGCATCTTTTGTTTAAAATAACGGATGGCAGGCCCTGTTTTACCTTTTATTATTTGCCGGGCTTGCTCTATTTCCTCCAGGTAATCTGGCTCTTCCTGCAACCCAACACAAGGTCCTTTGCAATTTCCCAAATGAAACTCCAGACATACCTTATATTTCTGTTTTTCAACACTTTCCCGGGTTAAAGCAAGGTTGCAATTTCTAAATGTAAAAGTCTTTTTAAAAAGCTCTAAAAGTGCCTTCATCATTCGGAGGGAAGCAAAGGGTCCATAATAATTACCCTTATTTTCTATTCTCCTTCTGGTAGGATAGATTTTAGGAAACCGCTCAGAGGTAACTACCAAATATGGATAACTCTTATCGTCTTTCAGATTGATGTTATACCTCGGCTGATATTGTTTAATTAAGCTATTTTCAAGAAGAAGGGCATCATATTCCGTATCAACCAGAGTAAATTCAATATTGGAAATCTGGGAAACCAACCTCGCGGTTTTTCTGTCCGTATAGGTTTTGTTAAAATAGCTGGAAACCCTCTTTTTCAAATTCTTAGCCTTTCCCACATAGATAAGCTCACCTTCTGAATTGAAGTATTTATAGATGCCGGGGTGTTCGGGGATAACTATTTGATCAATCAAAGCTTTAAAAAAACATATCAAAATAAACTACTTTTTCTCAATAACTATGGATAACCTTCAAAACAAATTATTCGATTCTCTGAAAAATTTAGAAATTATTTGAATTCAAATTTCAAACCAATAATTCTAAAAAAAATGTTATTTATTTGGGCAGACAAATCAACAATCAGTTATAAAGATTCTTCCACCCGTGAAAAACATTATTTCTACACTTCAAAATTCAATACCAGATTTAATCGAAAACAGGATTGGCATTAAAAACTGGACCAATATTAATTTACTATCACTGATTTTTTTTTTAGCAGAATTCCATCTTGCAATTTCACCCCAGATTACTTTTTTCAGCCAATTACTTTTTTGCTCAATTTCATTTTTCAATTTATTGGTTTTCGGTTTTTCCGGTTGGAAAAAAATATTTGCCCCTTGGCTGATTATACTCAATGTTGTTACCCAAATTTCATTAGTCAGT
The DNA here is from genome assembly GCA_027485575.1 of Cytophagaceae bacterium. GTDB lineage: Bacteria > Bacteroidota > Bacteroidia > Cytophagales > Flexibacteraceae > CAMDMI01. The sequence goes on along the minus strand of JAIXQU010000044.1, from coordinate 1,814 downwards.
TGGAACTTTTTGAGAGAATATCAATCTCTAAATTTTAACTATTACGATTCAGGATGGTTTGCTAATCCGGTTTTCAATTTTATAAATGGTTTTGGATTTGTCAATTCGGAGATTGGATTAAGTGAATTTGCCGACCACTTCTCCCCAAACTTGCTTCTTCTTTCTCCATTATTCTCTCTTTATCCAAATCCAGCTATATTAATTATTATCAAGATGATAGCTTATATATTATCTTTTTATTTAATTTATAGAATTTGTTTGCTTCATAATTTTGACAAGAACTTAACCTATTTTATTATATTACTATTCTCAATTAATATTGGGGTAATTAATTATATGGGATTTGAATTTCAAACATCTAATCTAACTATTCCATTTATTTTTATTGTTTTTATCCTGTTAGAAAAAAATAAAATTTTACCCGCATACCTGTTGGGAATATTTATTTGTGGATTCAAAGAAACATCCGGATTTGCCCTAGTATCCATTGGGTTACTTGATTTCTTCTATATTAAAAAAACAAGAGGAATTAGCTACAGCATTTTCTTTTTCATATTGACATTAATTATTTTCAAAATGTTGATGCCGCTTCTTTCTGGAACCAATCTTAATGTTAATGATTCTATTTTCGACCCATTTTGTTGCAAGCAAGAAAAAACTGGATTTATTATTTATATACTATCAACATTGGGTTTTATTTTTCTATTCAGTCCAAAAGCCATCTTAGTACTAATCCCTTCTCTGGCAAGTAGTTTGCTAGGAAATAGACCTGGCTCCCATTCCTTAACATTTCATTATCAGGATATGGCAATGGCAATATCATTTTGCCTTCTGGTAAAAATTCTTAGCGTAAACAAGGATTGGATTTCAACAGAGATATCAAAAATTAAGGAGTTGAAAATATTCTCTTTTGTTTTATTACTGCTTATTTTTTTTGTTAACAACAGGTCTTTTTATGAGTTTGTAAAAACGCACAATCCCAATGAAAAAACTTTAATGGCAATTGACCAGATTAATAAATTTAAAAACGATTACCATAGTATTTATAAGAAAAATGGAAAAAGAATATGGGCTCAAACCTCTTTAGCCTTTTATCTGTCAGATGAATATCAAATAAAAAGTATCATGAACACCAATGAAACTATAATGGACGCGAACCCAAATTATGTGGTAATTTGTGATTATTCAGAAACAAAATGGCCCATCGAAAATGATTATGAACAACTCAAAATTTTAATGAGAAGTGACGTAGAAAAAGGAGTAAGGGTGGAGCATCTTGGCTATTATCCACTGATTATTTTCGAGAGGAAATAACCTAAATCTTAAACCAAAACAACTGGCAAAAACCTGGCCTCCGCCAAACTTGGCCAACATCCCTATGGTTAGCATTATGCCAACGTTTTTTGTTGGATCACAAGAAATTTCCGGGGAGAGAGGAGGATTGAAATCAAAAATAATTTGCCATTCCGGCACCAGCGATGCCCGATATTATTTAAAATTAGAAAACAGAAGGGCCAAAGTTCCACCGGATCGCCATTTTTAGAGGTCTTTGTTATTGAATAAATTTGGATGTTTCAAAGTAGCCAATTGAATTTCCGTTCAGACACGAAAGAATCCCCTACACAGCTTTTTAGTCTGTCCTAAAATTAACCCTTTGCCCTGGCAAATTCTTCCTCCACTTTGGCAGCCGGACCTTAAAAAATTTCCTGTTGGTTCAGAAATAGTTGGATATACTTTTATTACCAAAGCCATTTCAGAAGATTAGGCGAAAAAATTGCAAGCAATTTTTGTTTCTTTGTGGCTCGAAACTTATG
>JAIXQU010000080.1 GCA_027485575.1 Cytophagaceae bacterium | reverse complement strand
AGGAAGCTTTTCCAGCGAGGGTGGGCCGGAAGCGGGAAGGAGCATTGGAAAAGCTAGAGTTTTTTGCATACTTTTTGGGGCAATGCCAAAAAGTATGAATCTCGGAAACCGACAATTAATTGAAAGGAAGGATTTTGTGGGTTAGATTATTACTTTTTCAGTAGACCCTATTTAGTTTTGTAACTTTCAATCGAATTTTACTTCTTACCACAATGAAAACCATACTTTTTTCCTTCATCATCAGTTTTGGGCTGTCCCTTCATGCATTTGGGCAAAAGCAGGTTACCCATTTGGTATTGTTTAAATTGAAACAAGGAATTTCCAAAGATGATTTACGTTTTAAGGAAGCCATAAAAATGGCGAAATCTTTGCCCGTTAGAATAAAGGAAATCGAGGATTGCAGTATGGGAGTCAATTTTTCAACCAGACCTATCGCTTACGATTTTGGCCTTACAGTCATTTTCTCCTCAAGGAAAGACCTGAATTCCTATTTAGCCCATCCTTTTCATGTTCAATTGGTTGAAGTCTGGAAAGAAATTGCCGAATGGAACATTGTGGACTATGAAGAGTTGGAGGAATAAGTGTTTATCAAATCCTTTTTGAAATAGCGGTGGCAGCCACAAACCCTGTGCTCCAGGCTGCCTGAAAATTGAAGCCTCCTGTCACCCCGTCCACATCCATTACCTCACCAGCAAAAAAAAGCCCTGAATACCGTTTCGCCTCACAGGTTTCAGCATTGATTTCTTTTAAAGAAATTCCTCCGGCAGTTACAAATTCTTCTTTGTAAGTCGTTTTTCCTTCAGCTTTAAAAACAGTTCCCTTCAACAATTGAGATGCCAGTTGAATCTTTTTATTGCCAGCTTCTGCCCAATTAAAATATCCGGAAAGCCCTGATTCCTTGCAGATCCTTTCCCATAACCGCTTTGGAATTGAAAAAATAGGGGATTGGTCTGGCTTCTTTTTGGGATATTCTTTTTGGAAATTTATCATTTTATTCTGAACTTCTTCTATGGAAGAGTCTGGAATCCAATCAATTGAAAAGTTGAACTTATATTCTTTTTCCTGAAGAATCCGGGCAGCAAATGAAGAAAGCTTTAATATGGCGGGTCCACTAAATCCCCAATGAGTTATTAACACAGGACCTGAAAACTCCAAATCAGTCCCAATCAGCCTGACCTTTGCTTTTGTAACGGAGAGTCCCATTAAATCCACCCAGTTGTGATTTTTTACATTGAAAGTAAATAGGGAAGGGGCTGGAGGAACGATTTCGAATTGCATTGAGTTTATGTAGGCAAGTCCATTTCCTGTAGGGCTTCCGCCGCTGGAAATCAAGACATTTTTCGCTACAATTTTTTCATTTTCAGATAATAGAACTTCAAACTTTCCTTTTTGTGGGATAATATTTTTTACCGTTGAGTGGGTCCGCAATTCAAATTGGTTGCCAACCACCTTTTTTTGTAAGGCATCTATAATGGTTTGGCTATCATTACTTTCAGGAAACATCCTTCCATCTGGTTCAGCTTTTATTTTTACACCTTTGTTTTCGAACCAGTTCAGGGTGTCTTTTACAGAAAACTTTTTAAAGACCTCAGAAAGCCAGAGTTCACCTCTTGGATAATTTTTTAGTAACTCATTGAAATCTAAAAGATTGTGTGTGACATTGCATCTTCCTCCACCTGAAATTTTTACCTTAGCCAGAACTTTTCCAGTCTTTTCGAGAATAACAACAGATGCATTTGGCTTAATTCTTAAAACTTCATTTGCCGCAAAAAAGCCAGCTGCTCCACCACCAACTATTACCAGATCTATCAAAATTTTACGTTTTACTTTTGAAGATAGTTTTAAAAGTTATTTAGACCAGAGCTAGAGCTATATTAACTTGCTTTTTCAGGCATAATCTTCATTTCAGTTCGGATGCTTTTATCTCTTTGGACCAAACTATATCTCCTCTGTTATTGATCAGGTCGATTATCAGCTTCCTTTCTTTAGAGGTTCCGGTAACCTTGCAGAGTGCAAAGTTATGACCATTGAAAAGTGTTCCATCCATCCTCAAGGTATTTTTTTCATTTCCGGGATTATGAGTACCAGCTGTCAAAGGACTGGTTGTTAGGTCATATAAAGGATAGGTGCCTGGTCTTTCAAGTTTGGAAAGTTCCGCATGGTGTCGGTCTCCACTAAAAAATAAAACACCTGGAATTTTAGCATCCGTTATTCTTTGGATAAGTTTCCGTCTTTCAACTGGATAAGTTGCATAGTTTTCATAAACCCTGGCATCATTAATAACCTGGCCGCCACAAGAGATTATTTTAAAAGGGGCCTTAGAAAAGGTCAAGGCATCTATCAACCAGTTTATTTGGTCGTCTCCAAGAAATGCCTTTGTTGAGTCAATGCTATTATTGGGGGCCCTGAACCATCTGTCATCCAACATAAAGAATTGACAATCTCCCCAACCAAAAGTGCTGGTAACCGGGCCATCTCCCAAGGGATTTCCTGGTGGGCAAGGCCAAAATGTTTTGAAGACAGAAGAGGCAATATTCTTGTTCCAAAAACTCCTGTCCGAATCATTAGGGCCATACTCATGGTCATCCCAGGTAGCATAATGATGCGTAGAGGCAAGTAATGGTTGCATTTCCGGCAATGCCCTTGTATGCGAATATCTGTGTAAAAATCCATTTCTGGTACTCCAATCGCCTTCTCTCGTATAGGTATTATCACCTATCCAAAGCATTAGGTCAGGCTTTTTATCAAAGATGGTTTTAAAAATCTGCATACTATCTCCATAGGATTTTCCCGGTCTGTCCCAAAATGGCTCATTTACATAGGTGCAAGAACCAACGGCAAAAATAAATTCGGGAGGATCGCTTCTAAATTGCCAAAGAGGAATGGTTTGAAATCTGAGCGGGTAATTAAATTTTTGGACTTTTTCATTAACGAGCAATTCATAGCCATATTTTTTGCCTGGTAATAAAGAATCTGCAATTGCCGTTACCGCATATCCATTTATTTTGGTTGAATTTGCCGATTCTGTTTCTCTCGTTTTAGTTGGATTTTCAAGATCCCAAAATCTGAATTTTACTTTGGCCGGATTTTTTGTCTGGACCCAAATTGCGACCTCTCTAAAGTCAGAATATCCCAGCATAGGCCCGGATTGAATCAGACCTTGACCATTTGCTTTGCCAAGAATGAGAATAGTGATAATCAAAAGCAGGTTTTTCATATTGGAAAGAAGAAAAAATTAGGAAGACAAAAGTGATTAAATTTCATTTAGAAAATGGACACCAATTTTTTATCTTATCCAGTTTCAATCTCTGAATTTGAAACAACTTTTTTTTAATTGATAAATTGTTAGCCCAGTCTCAAAAGCATTTTACCCTTGCTTAATTCTTTTTCATCATTTGTGGCGACGATAATGAGATGCTCTTCTTTCATACCCTCTACCAAATCCCAAAATTTATCAAAGGATGAGGCATCCAGATTGGATGTAGGTTCATCCAATAAAACTATTGGCCTTGACATACCAATAGCCAGAATTATCTTGCATTTCTGGCCCATTCCGGTCGAAAATTGGCCAAGAGGTCTGTTGATTTCATTCTCAAGTTCGAATAGTTTAATAAGTTTTTCAAATTCAGAAACAGGAGTTTTTGGGTCAGAAATCTGGTTTTGAAACTTGATTAACTCAAAAAGTGAAAGTTCTTCCGGAAGTTCCTGGTATGGAGCAACCAAGGATAAATATTTCCAAATATTTTCTTTTTCAATTTTTTGATCATCGATAAATAGGTTTGATTCCCCTGAATAGGGTTCAATCCCATTGGCTAATATCTTAAGTAAAGAGCTTTTTCCTGCCCCATTATCTCCTGAAATTATCCAAATCTCACCAGAAGTAATAGAAAAAGAAAGATCTTTAAAAAGATAAAAATGCTGGAAACGCTGACTTAGCTCACTAACTTCGCACTTTATTTTTGTCATTTATGCAGGATCTTTATAGCAAATTAGGCGCATCAGTAAATAAGGAAGATGTCCATGCCGCCATTCAAAATCTTGACAAAGGAATAGCACCCGGAGCCTTTTGCAAAGTTCTTCCAGATATTTTAGGTCAAAATCCTGATATGGTCAATGTAATGCATGCTGATGGTGCAGGAACAAAATCCATTTTGGCTTATTTGTATTGGCGTCAAACCGGAGATTTATCTGTCTGGAAATCAATAGCTCAGGATGCCATAGTTATGAATTTGGATGACATTCTTTGTGTTGGTGCGACCGAAAATTTTGTGGTTACATCCACTATTGGCAGAAATAAAAGATTAATTCCAGCCGAGGTTATTAAAGCAATTATTGAAGGGACGGAAGAAGTTTGCGAGAATTTAAGGTCTCATGGTGTCTCAATTTATTTTGGTGGAGGAGAAACAGCAGATGTCGGAGATTTGGTAAAAACGGTAATCGTTGATTCAAATATTTCTTGTCGTTTTCCAAAATCAGATTTAATCTCCTGCAACAACATTAAACCGGGAAATCAAATTGTAGGCTTGGCTTCTTTTGGAAAGGCAAAATTTGAAACCGATTACAATTCGGGAATTGCCTCGAATGGAATCACGCTTGCAAGGCATGTTCTCTTAAAATCGGAGTATAGTAAGGATTTTCCCGAAGCGATAGATTCTCATTTTGAGGCAACAGGTGGCTATGGAGGAAAGTTCGATCTGCTCGACTCTATACTTGAGAACCATAAGAACCTTGGAATGGGTCTTTTATCGCCGACAAGAACATTTTCTCCGGTAATAAAAGCACTCTGGGAAATAATTCCAAGAAGTAGAATTTCAGGAATTATTCACAATACGGGGGGGGCACACAGTAAAATCCTAAAGTTTGTTGAAGGAGTTAGAATTGATAAAAACCTACAATGGGAAGTTCCTGAAATATTCACAATTATTCAAAAAGAGGCAGAAATCGGTTTTCAAGAGCTTTTTCAAACTTTTAATTGTGGAGTCAGGCTGGAACTCTATTGCCAGGAAAATGATGTGGATAAGATAATCGCTCTATCAAAGGAATTCAATATCGAGGCATATCACCTTGGGAAGGTAGATTATTCGGGAGGCGAAAGTAGAGTTAATTGTTCTTTATCCAATCAAACATGGAGTTATGTGAATCCTCATTGATAAGAAAAATATCCTCATCATCTTTTTTCATTAAGAACTTTTCTCTTGCAAACCGTTCCATGGCTTGAGAACTTCCTTTGAGACTATTTTGCTCGGCAATTACCAGATCAATCTTGGTTTTAAAAAATTGAATTTCTGCTTCGGTTTCTTTTAACTTAAGTTGGTTTCCAACTAAAGAAACCAAATCATTTCCATCAAAAAAGGCAATCCATAAAAAAAACAGAAAGGAGGTACCTATATAGAAATTTGAAAAAAGGAATTTGGTCAGACCTATGATCTTTTTCATTTTACAAATATAATTCAAAGGACCATTAAAAACCTAAAAACCAAAAGACCTTCTCTTTTGGAGAAGGTCTTTGTGGAGTCGGAGGGATTCGAACCCACGTCCAGGCAAGAGCCAACTAAAACGTCTACATGCTTATTCAGACTTGAAGTGCTGACAACTTATATTGTTTTTCCAGGTGATAATCTGAACTTTACCTGGATAGAGTCCAAATCCTGAATGTGTCGATGCCCAAAATTCTGAAGCCAAACAGAAAACCTCAGATGGACAAAGGCAAACTTAATCTCCGATTAAGCAGCCAAGGCGTAAGAATTTTCGCCGTGTATAGATGAACAGTTTTTAAAGGAACCGAACAAACCTTGCATGCAATTAGAGAAAACCACCCGCTGTCAAAACCAGTCGACCCCAGATAAACACAAAGGTCGGAATAAATTCCGACCTTTAACAATAAGTTTTTATTGAACCTCTAACCGAAGGACATTAATTACTTAATTTCTACTTCAGCACCAGCTTCTTCCAAAGATTTTTTCAAACCTTCAGCTTCATCTTTAGCTACACCTTCTTTCAAAGGTTTTGGAGCTGCGTCTACAAGGTCT
>JAIXQU010000177.1 GCA_027485575.1 Cytophagaceae bacterium | reverse complement strand
TTTACAATAGACTGGGACAAAGCGGAGCCCGTAAAGCCCTCTTTTTTAGGAACTAAGGTGTTTGATTCTTATTCTTTAAAAGAAATTTCAGAATTTATTGATTGGACCCCATTTTTTCAGACCTGGGAATTGCATGGTCGTTTTCCAAAAATTCTTCAGGATGAGGTTGTGGGAAAAGAAGCAACTGAGTTGTTTGCCCATGCCCAGGAAATGCTGGCAAAAATCATTGCCGAAAACTGGTATCAAGCCAAGGCGGTTGTTGGATTTTGGCCCGCAAATACAATTCAGGAAGATGACATTGCCGTTTTTGAGGTCAATGAAAATGGGGTAGAAAACAGAAATAAAACTACTTTCGTTTACAACCACCTGAGGCAACAAAATGCAAAAAGTAGTGGCCTTCCGAATTTCAATCTTGCTGATTTCGTTGCTCCTGCCGAAACGGGAGTCAGAGATTATATGGGTGGATTTGCTGTAAGTATTTTCGGGGCGGAGGAAAGAGCAAAAGAGTTTGAAAAAGACCATGACGATTATAACTCCATCATGGTTAAAGCATTGGCAGACAGATTTGCTGAAGCGTTTACAGAACTTTTACACCAGAAAGTAAGAAAAGAACTTTGGGGCTATGATACATCTGAAAATCTGACCAATGAAGCCTTGATTCAGGAAGAATATAAGGGCATAAGGCCTGCTCCTGGTTATCCTGCCTGTCCTGACCACACGTTGAAAGTTAATCTTTTTAAACAACTCAACGCGGAGAAGGAAATCGGTGTGATTTTAACTGAAAATCTGGCTATGTATCCGGCGTCATCTGTTTCCGGCTTTTACTTTGCCCATGCGGATTCCCGTTATTTTGGACTTGGTAGGATCAACAAAGACCAGATAGAAGACTATAGCGCAAGAAAAAATGTGACTACTGACGAAGCCGAGAAATGGTTAAGTCCGGCTTTGGCATATTAAACAGTGGCATTTTTCGGTTTTGATTTTCTTTTTTCAGAAAGAAACAAAAATCAGAGTTCAGGATTGAAACATCCTGAACTCAATCATTTAAATCAACTTGCTTAATCTGGGTTCAAGCATCGATTGACAATGTAAAAACCAGCCAATTATGCCTATTGCGTTTTACAAATTCGTTTTTCAACTTGCATCTTCATTTTTACATCACCGACAGTAATATTAACTTCGATTTATGATAAACTTTTCCCGCATCTCAATTTTTGTTACTCTCCTGTTTTTCAGTCAATTAACGTATGCTCAATATCAGGATGCCATTTATTTCAGAAATGAAACCAAGAAAATAGGCAAGGTCAATGAGATTAATAGTGAAAAAGTTGTTTACCAGGAAAATCCCGAAGGAAAAGAAGAAAAAGCTTCCAAAAGTGAATTGGTTTTAATCCTTTTTGAAAACGGTTCATTTATGACGTTTCCTTCTGACTATAAAGGCATTGAAGGTCCGCCTGAATCCAGACATGCAGAAGATTGGCTCATCACCAAAGACAAGAAAATAGTTCCATGTACAATAAATAATTCTGAAGGTGGATTTTTTATGGTTTCCGCCATGGTTGATACAGGAAAAAAAGATTACAAAGTACCGCAGGAACAATTGGCTTCTGTTCTTTTTGCCAATGGTAAAAAACAATTACTTGGCACCAAGCCAGCAGAAATTGCTTCTGTTTTAACCCAAAAAGAAATCATTGCACCTCAGGCATTTTTGACACAATTTGAGGTTAAACCCATTCCCGATAGTTTAAAAAAGAAAAAAGGACTTGGCCCTGAATTAGATTTAGATGAAGCCAGTTTCGAACAATTCAGGCAAAGGTCGCTGCAAAAAATCGCTGACCTTGGTAAATACTTAAATTTGGTAGCCAATAAATCTACTGAATCATCGGTTGCAAATAAAGCTGTTAATCAGGCGGTTGCTCTGTTTGTAAGCGAAGAATCAACAGTAGAAACCAACAAGCCAAATGGTGAAAAAGACCAGCAGCTTATTCGAAGTTACCTGAACAAATTAAAGCTTTTAAAATATTCAAAAGTCTTAATCGAGTGGTCTGACATCAGTTATGTTTCAAATTTAAGGCGGGGTCCGGATGGCTTTTATTACGGAGTCATTTCTTTGCAACAAAAGTTCTCTGGATTCATAGATAATAAATTGGTTTACAGCGATGTAACCAAAAAGAATGTTGAGGTTCAGTTAAAAACATATAAAAAAGAGGTTGAAGGAGAGTCGGTTGAACTTTGGGATGTATTTCTGAATAATGTAGGTATTTCTGCTTCCAGAAATTGATTTTCAGAATTATGAAAAGACTTTTTTTATTTCTGGTTTTTTGCGGATTAAGTTTTTTTTCTGCCGCCCAGGTCATTCAGCCATCGATTTCAGGAAGGCAGGAATCTGACTTTGCTTTTGAGGTAAAAACAATTGATGAATTTCTGGAAAGGTTTAACAATGACCAATATACATTAATCAGGCAGCATTTGGAAACCAGGTTTCCGGGTAAGAAAATTTCAAGACAGGAATTGGTAAGAACTCTATTCAATTACCAGGAACCGCTTTGGAATAAAGATTTGGCTGCGCAATTTGTGACCAGTGTGTGCGACACCACCGGGGAAAAATTTCTTGACTTCTATGCCGATAACTGGTATGCACAGGCCGAATGTCTGGTTAAATACAAAGGAGTACCCAAAAAAGTAACGGTTACCCTTCAGGTTATGGTTTCAGATCGAAATGGGGCTGCCAAATGGGTGATTTGCGGTGCAAGAGCACCTTTTCTGGATTTTTCCAGGAGATTGGATTCTAAAAAATTTCTCAATCCGATTAGCCATGCTACAGATTTCATTGGTTTGAAAAAAGCCATGGAAGATAAAATGTTTTTGAGAAACTACCTTACTGAAAAGTTTCAGGAAAGTCACTTAAACAAATACCTGGCCGCTTTGGCAACAGGAGATATTGTTTTCCAACAAATCAACTCCATAACCTACCATTTTTTATCCATTGAAAACTGGCTGTTTACCGTAAAAGAATATGTCAGGCCTGGAAGAAATTCGGGTTGGTTGATTCAAAGTCTTACAAAAAGAAATGGGAAGGAAAAGGAGGAATACAAAAAAAATGTTCTTTTCTGTGATTAAGGTTTTCCGGGCGATTCCGGCACTGCTTATATTTTTTTTGGGGCTACATCAAATTGGTTTTGCCCAAGAGCTTACCCCAAAAGAAAGAGACGAAATCCGTAGTAAGGCCATTGGTTTAATAAAAGACTATGAGCTGTTGCTTAACGTTTTGGCCACCAAAGGAACCACATCTTCTGATTTTCAAGACATTGTAAAACAAGCCACAGAAGAAGAAGGAAGAACTTTTTTTGACAACAAAGTAAATATTGAAGACGACATTTCTTCATTAACCGCCGACTCAGGAATCGCAAAAGATGCCCCAATTCTAAAGTATCTTAATGACTGGGATTTATTTTATACCAAGGGTTATGATGAATCCGTTTCATTTTCAGACCTGAGGCTAAGTGATTTTTTTTCCAAAGATTATCAATTCCTTAAAGTTTATTTCCAATCCCAGTTTAAAAATAAGAACAAAGATTTTGACCGTAACTATAAGATTCATAAGAGAATAGCATTAATCCGGTTTGAAAAGAAGGGCGAAGGTTGGGCTGCATGGATTAACGGTGTGGGTTTTTATACCGGAAAATTAGCCGATGGAACAATGATGACCCAGGAGCAATTTGAAGAAGCGTATAAGCCTTTTGTTAAAGAGAAAAAGGCAAGGTTGATTACATCGGCTACAATGGACTCTACGTTGACCGAAGCCCAAATCAATCTGCAGAAAAAGAACGATTCCTTATATGCTGAAGCGGTTAAAGCCCAGGTTTTAAAATCTGAAGAACAAATAAAAAAAGATGCGGATTACCAGAAGTCCATTTCCAAAGGTGATTCTCTGCTTAATGCCAAATTATTTCCTTTGGCACTGGAAGCATTTACAGAGGCCCGTAGTTTTAAACCTTTCGAAATTTATCCCAGAACCAAAGTAAATGAGCTGACCAAGTTGCTTGCCGGCGGAACGACAGATCCTAAGGAACTATTTGAAAAACAGCTGATTCTTGGAGATAAACAGTTGAAGCTTAGAGACTATGAAGGTGCCAGGCAAGCCTTTCAACTGGCCAATAATATTATTCCGGATGAACCCCGTGTCAAGGAAAAAATTGCGCTTTCGGATAAGGTAATTCGAAACAAAGCGGAGATTCGCTCAAAATATACAGCCGGGAATTTCAAATTGGCTTTAAAGGATTATGCCAGGGTGATTTCTGAAGATAAGACCAATCCGGTTTATCTTTTGGAAAGAGCCAAATGCTATCAATTAATGGGCGAACACAAAAAGGCCGTTTTGGATTTAAATAAAGCGTTGGAATTGGATGGAAACTATCCCGATGCATTAATTGCAAGGGCTTTTTCACTCCAAAAAGTTGGAGATATTCCGAAGGCCATTTCAGATTATGCCAGTTTGATTTCTATAGATCCCCAAAATTCAGATTTTCACCTGAAGCGGGGCATCTTATTGTCTCAAACCAAAGATCTTGATGCGGCGATAAAAGATTTTGATATGGTTTCTCAAATGGAGCCGAAGGAAGTTTTTTCTTTGATTTATAAAGCCGAAGCGCTACGAAAAAAGAATCTGTTGGATCAGGCCATTGAAACTGCTGAAAAGGCAATTTCGGTAAATCCCAATGTTGCAGGAGGCCAATTTCAAAAAGGGCTGGCCTATCTGTTGAAAGGTCTGGATGAAAAGGCATCCATTGCGCTTTTTAAGGCCTACAAAACAGGTCTGAATCCGGAGCAGGAAAAGGAACTGGAGATTATTTTTTCAGATTTTTTCAAACAAGCCAAAGAAGCCGATGCTAAAAATGAAACGGAAAATGCAATTTCTTTGATCAAAAGGGCACTTTCAGTAAAATCACGTTCCCCGGAAAGCTATTATTTCCTTGCCTTGCAAAACGAGAAGTTGGGTAAATCCAATGAAGTGTTGCAGGCTTTGGATAAGGCAATTTTTCTAAAAGATGATTTTGCGGCAGCCTATTTAAAAAAGGGACAAATTTTAAATGACAGGAAAGACTTTAAAAATGCATTGGATCCTTTCTACAATGCCAGAAAGTATGATCGCAAAAACTTTGAGGTTTGCTTTGGCCTAGGCGACGCCTTTGTGGAGATGAGTGCATATGATTCTGCTATGAGTTGGTATGGAAAAGGTTTGGAAATCAAATCGAATAATGTGGTGGGGCTCATTAAAAGAGGAAAATGCCATTTCAAAATGGAAAATTACAGACGGGCCCTGATGGATTTCGAGGAGTCAATTAAGTTAGACCGGAAAAGTGCAGAAGCTTATTTTTATAAAGGAAAAATTAATAAGGAACTGAAACAAACCGACAATGCCATTGACGATTTTAATGAAGCCCTTGATTTGGGATTCAGCAAATATGAGTGTGCCATTCAGATTGGTTCATCGCATACAGATTTGGGAAACACGAGTAAGGCCATCCGGTTTTTTACCGATGCCATAAAGTATGAACCAAATAGGGGAGAAGGCTATGCAAAACGGGGTATCAGCTATTTGCAGGATGAGGATTATAAAAATGCCATGGCCGATTTAGATGAAGCTTTGAAAATTGATACGAGCCTTTCAAAAGCCAAAAACCGAATCGAATTGGGATTTTTGAAACTGCGATTCAATGATTTGGAGGCTGCTGAAAAAAACTTTAACAAAGCTCTGGATTTCGATTATTTAGATCCTCGGGCCAATTATGGACTAGGCGCAACTTTGTTTTTGATGGGAAAAGTAGAATTGGCTTGCCGGAGTTTCGAGCAGGCTTTTATTCCTCGGAAACTAGATTTTGATAAAATCAAAAAAGACCCCTGGATGAAAACAATTGTAAAAGACAAGGAATTTAAGAAAATCAAGAATTTGTATTTCAAATAGTACAGTGAATGGGAGAGGGGTTTGTTTTGGCCAATTTCATTATGCCATAAAAAATAACCCCGGTGAATACCATTTCTGTTTTTCCCGATGTTTCGTTCCTTTTTTGCCATGTGATTTTGCCATACATGAAAATCAAATGGTTAAACGGGAATAAATCAATAAGCTTCTTGTTTTTTATCATAAATTTCTACCTGATATTAGGACTAGTTTTGAAACTATAAATTCCCAATGAATAAAACCGATTTTTTAAAACCCCTTTCCGGACCTGTAATAGCTTGCATTTTTGCCCTTTTTATAAATTATGGTTGCGGGAAAAAAACCGAACAAACCAAAGCAAAAATGGGGGTCATTACCGAATCTGTTTATGCATCGGCCAGAATAAAAGCTGAAAACCAATACGTCATTTTTCCAAGTTTAAATGGTTCTCTTTCAAAGGTATATGTAAAAGCAGGAGATACCATTGTAAGCGGGCAATTGCTTTTTGAAATAGACAATGAAACCTCCTCACTCAATTCTGAAAATGCCAGACTTGCTTTGGAACTTAGCGAAGAAAATGCAAAAAAAGGGTCAGAGAAAATCAAGGAATTGGAAATCAACCTGAAACTTGCAAAAGAAAAGTATGCGCTGGACCTGGACTTATTGAAAAGGCAAAAAAATCTTTGGGCCCAGGGAGTTGGCAGTCAAACCGAATTGGACCAGAAAACGATGGCTTTGGACAACTCAAAATCCAATTTGGAATCAGCCGGAAGTAAATTGAATCAGGTAAAAATCCAACTGGACAACGACCTGAAAAAAGCCCGTAACAATTACAGAATCAGCAACAAACAGCGCAAAGATTTTTTAATCCGGAGTGTAAGAAAAGGTCGGGTTTTTGACGTTTACAAGAAAGAAGGGGAAATTGTAAGTCCTCAAATTCCGTTGGCGCTGATTGGCGATGCAGACCAGTTTATTATAGAAATGGAAGTAGACCAAACGGACATCAACCGGATAAAAACTGATCAAAAAATCGCCATTTCAATGGATAGTTATAAAGGCCAGATATTTGAGGCCCTGGTTAGCAAAATTTATCCCATTATGGAAGAACGTTCCCGCACTTTCAAGGTAGAAGCCCTTTTTGTAAAAAAGCCACTTTATTTGTTTCCCAACCTGACGGCTGAGGCCAATATCATCATCCTTGAAAAGGAAAATGCAATCACCATTCCCCGGAGTTATCTCATCGAAAATAAATATGTTAAACTAGGAGATAACACGATGAGGGAAGTAAAAACCGGACTTTCAGATTACCAGAAAGTTGAAATTGTAAGCGGATTGGATACAAATACTGCCATTCTCAAACCCTGATTATGAAGCTTCTGATTGTATTGGACATCGCGGTTGGCTTTCTGATGGCAAGGCTCAGGCAATCGATTGTTGCTGCTGTTGGAGTCACTTTCGGGATTGCTATGTTTATTGCCCTTATCAGTTTCATGAGTGGTTTAAATACTATGCTCGATGAACTGATTCTCAACCGAACCCCGCACATCCGGTTTTACAATGAAATCAAACCTTCCAAAATTCAACCCATTGAAATTTCGCCCATGTATAAACAAGCGGAAAATTTTATCAGGTCTGTAAAACCAAAGGAGCAGGGAAAAGAAATATACAACTGTAAGTCAATCATTCAGAGTCTGAAAACAGACCCACGGGTAATAGATGTTGCGCCCAAAGCAACCACCCAGGTTTTTTTCAATACGGGCATTATTGAAATTGCAGGCATCATTAATGGAATTGACATTGCGGCAGAGGAAAAACTGTTCAAATTTTCGAATTATGTCATCAGTGGAGATATTCACCAGATTGCCAATGCCTCCAATTCTATTTTTATCGGAAAGGGAATAGCGGATAAAATGTTGGTTGATATTGGAGATGTGATACAGGTGACAACACCAAATGGAGATATTACGAGTTTGAAAGTCGCCGGAATTTTTCAGTTTGGTATTTTGGAAATAGACAATGTAACATCCTATGCCTCTTTGGCCACGGTGCAAAAATTGCTAGGTAAGCCTGCTTCCTATATTACGGATATCCAGGTAAAGCTTACCGATATAAAACAAGCCCCTGCAGCAGCAAAAGAGCTTTCGGATAAATATGGAGTTGATGCCATTGACATACAAACAGCCAATTCTCAGTTCGAAACAGGAAGCAGTGTGCGAACCATCATATCTTATGCCGTTGGCATTACACTTTTAATCGTCGCTGGCTTTGGCATTTACAATATCCTCAACATGATGATTTATGAAAAAATGGATTCCATTGCCATATTAAAAGCCACCGGATTTTCTGGTAGAGATGTCCAGGCGGTTTTCATTTTGCTTTCAATGATCATAGGTGTTTCAGGTGGAGTAACCGGATTGGGCTTCGGTCTTTTGCTGACATACATCATCGATAACATTCCATTTGTAACGGCATCTCTTCCCACCATTAAGACGTATCCCATTGAATACAAGGCCGTTTATTATTTCATTGGAATAAGTTTTGCATTGATAACCACATTTTTGGCAGGGCTTTTTCCATCCAGAAAAGCAAGCCAGATAGACCCTGTAAGCATCATCAGAGGTAAATGAGCATGGAAGAAAAAACCAATCAATTGGTCCTGGAAACCAGAGGAATTTCAAAATCATTTTTTGATCCTGTGGAAACCAAAGTTCTGAAAAACGTGAGCTTTGAGGTTCAGAAAGGAACGTTTTGTTCCATCATTGGTAAATCGGGTTGCGGGAAATCTACCTTACTCTATATCCTTTCGACAATGGATACAGATTTTGAAGGTGAACTTTTTCTGGACGGCAGATCGATGCGAGGACTTTCCAATTTAGAACTGGCCAAAGTGCGCAATGAAAAAATCGGTTTTGTTTTTCAGTTTCATTATTTACTGGATGAGTTTTCAGTCCTAAAAAATGTAATGCTACCCGGGATAAAACTGGGAAAAGAAACAAGGGAGGCGGTTGAGTGCAATGCCATGGCCCTGTTAAAATCAATGGGCGTAGCAGACCAGGCGTTGAAGCGACCCAGCCAATTGTCAGGCGGTCAAAAACAACGTGTTGCCATAGCACGGGCTTTGATTAACAAGCCTGTTATTGTTATGGGTGATGAACCAACAGGCAATCTGGACAAGAAAAACTCTGAAATCGTTTTTGAAATATTCAAAGAACTGGCGGCAGATAAAAAGCAATCCCTGCTGATTGTAACCCATGATGAAGATTTTGCAAAACGCACGGACCGGATTATCGAAATGGAAGATGGCCAGATCATCAGCGGTTGAAGTGAGGGCTTCCGCAACCTCTCGCTGGTTGAAATGTTAGCGAAGCCTATGTCAGGCTGCAGATGAAGCGGCTTTGCAATCAGCGAAAATCGGCTTGATTGGGATGTTCAAATTTTTGGTAGGCAATTTCAAGGTGAGGCCCTCGGCTTGACCTGTTGGTAGAAACGAAATTCATGGATTGTCGCCTTTTTTCGTAAAAATAGGAATTAGGGACAAAAAGTGTCACTAATTTCTAAAAAATTTGATTTTGGTGATAGGAAAAAGAATAAAAGCTTTTGAAGACTCATTTTAGCCAGGCTTCTATCAAAAAACTACTGAATAATGGACTAGGCTGAACCTTGAAGGTTTGACGGCTTTGAAAAAATCAAATGAAAGCGGACATGCATTGTTTTTTGAAAAATAAAAGATGCAAGCTCCAAATTCATAAATTTTTACCTTGTTTTGAGTGATTTTACAAGACTATATATTGAGGGTGTGGATGATGACCATCTGTTACTCCTGTAAAAAATACATGGAATAGTTTTTTGAAGTTGTTACAATTCGAAAATTGAGAAATTGAAATTTTAAAGACGGGTATAAAATATTGACACCATAAAATGGCAAAACAAATTAAAGAAGCAAAAGAAAAAGCAATTGAAGTAACCCTTTGGGATG
>JAIXQU010000047.1 GCA_027485575.1 Cytophagaceae bacterium | reverse complement strand
TTAAAACAAACCAATCAAAAAGCTTGCATTTTAAAAAGGCGGGGAGGAAGCTTTTTCCGCCAAAGGCGGATGGGCCGGAAGCGGGAAGGAGCATTGGAAAAGCTAGAGTTTTTTGCACACTTTTTGGTCCGCCTTCGGAGGAAAAAAGTATGAATCTCGGAAACCGACAATCAATTGGAAGGAAGGATTTTGTGCGTTAGATTTTTACTTTTTCAGTGGACCCTATTTAACCTGAATTCTGCTTTTTTAGGATCTGTTTTCCTAATGTCAAAAAAGTCTTTTAGATGGTCAAAAAGGATAGATCTGCGCATTTTGAATTTGGCAAAACTAATGAACCCGCTTTTCCTAATTCACACTTTCATTGTGCTGAAATGATAATTTCGGAATTGCCTTTATCCAAAGGAGGAAGGGTGCAAGGTCTTAACGTAACGACGTTGAATTTGGGATTATGAAAAGTTTGTCTGCCAACAGGCAGGAATTCCGGTCCTAAACTTCTTATATTTAGAATCTTAGTCACATTTTATTCCGTGGCGGTGCTACGAACTTTGAATAAAGGTCCTGTTTTTTTAAAAAGCATGTCCCACACGGATTTGTCGTTGGGGTTAGGCTCTTATAACGAAAACCTGAAGGCCAATCCGGGATTATTACCCGGGATGGTTTGCTACTCTAATTATTTATCGTAATATTGCAATATAAAAATAAAAAATGGGGGCGACAAAGACAGAACACTTTACAGACAAACAAAACGCAATTGCGACACTTGCAAAGGCGTTGGGGCATCCTGCAAGGGTTGCCATCATAGAGTATTTGATGAAGGTGGATGCTTGTATTTGTGGCGACATCGTTAATGAATTGCCCTTGGCCCAGCCGACAGTTTCGCAACATTTAAAGGAACTAAAAAACGCCGGGCTTATTAAAGGTAGCATCGAAGGCAATGCCATTTGTTACTGCATTGACGAAAATGCATTGAGCATACTTCAAAGCTATTTCGCAACCATTTCAGACAATTTGGAAAGGAAAAAAATTAATTGTTGCTAAAAATTAAAATCAACCAAAATGAAATTATCAGAAATTAAGAACCTTTTAACCACTGCAGAAGCAGTGAATTTTGAACTTCAAAACGGAACTATGGTTCCCGTTCATTTCCATGTGACCGAGGTTGGCGTAATAACCAAACATTTCATAGACTGTGGCGGGACAATCAGAAATGAGAAGGTGGCAAATTTTCAATTGTGGGACGCAAACGATTTTGACCACCGCTTAAAACCAACAAAGTTGCTCAACATCATCAAGCTATCAGAAGAAAAATTGGGAATGGAAGATTTGGAAATTGAAGTTGAATATCAGGCCGAAACAATTGGCAAGTATGATTTGGATTTCAATGGAAAAAACTTCGTTCTTGTTTCGAAACAAACAGCTTGTTTGGCTTCTGACAGTTGTGGCATTCCCAAAGAAAAATTGAAAATAAATTTAGCAGATTTATCAAATCAAAATTCTTGTACGTCTGGCGGTGGCTGCTGTTAAATATATGAAACAAATAATAGACTATATCAGCAGACACAAGCGTTTTTTAATAATTCTCGCGGGTATTGTATGCCTAAACTTTGTTTATGGTTTTGACGCAAGGTTTACCATCATCAATATACTTTGGATATTAATCAGCATTATAAAAATAGACAGATGAAAAAAGTATTGGTTTTATGCACAGGCAACAGCTGCCGAAGCCAGATTGCCGACGGGTATTTGCGACATTTCGCAAGCGATAAAGCAGAAATTTATAGTGCTGGAGTTGAAACCCATGGAGTAAATCCGAAAGCCATTGCCACAATGAAAGAGGATGGGATTGACATTTCGCAACACACATCAAACAACATTGACGAATACACCGGCATTGACTTTGATTTTGTAATTACGGTTTGCGACAACGCCAAAGAACGATGTCCTTTCTTTCCGACCAAAGCCAAAAAGTTTCATCATAATTTTCCAGACCCAGCAAAGGCCCAAGGGACAGAAGAAGAAATATCAGCGCAGTTTCGACAAGTCCGGGAAATGATTAAAAGCTATTCAAAGCAGTTTGTGGATGATAATTTGTAACGATTTTTATATCAGACTATTATCAAAACAAAAAAAATAGTAATCCCAAAAAAACCAGATGATGGAATAGGATTCAAATGATTGATTTTCTATGCTTCATAACCTCAACTTAACGCACAACTGGGATAACTCCAGCAACATATCGTAGGTAGCCTTATATACAGGGAGTTGGTTGCGCAATTTCATGAATTTATTTATGGATAAATTAAACCTATAAGCCCTTCGAAGACTGACTTGAAATTGCATGGTTAAGGCAAGTGGCTTATGAATAGACTGAACGAGGCTTAGGTGGATTTGCGAAGCTCCAAACCTTGTAAAGGGTTTTCGTTTATTTTTTTAATTGGTTCTTTTTTAGAGTTTTGCAAAAATATGCGAAGGTGGGGAATGGAGGGGGAGTTTCGCATGTTTATGAGTTACACGCTAGCAGACCAATCACCACATTTAACATAAACAGATGACAAGAGACGAAGAAATAGTTTTCGAAATTTTAGCCGAAGGTGGTTCATTAACTATAGTTCGACGATTTGACAATAATGTCGAAACCTTCCACTACAACCACAAAGAGAACAACCCATTTGACAACGATTTAGCTATATCGGAAAATGGTATTTATGACAATTTTGAAAAGCCATTCCAGATTATCAATAAAAAGTATCCTTGGTTTTTATTGTCTGCTCAGACAATTCACCGGGATTTCAAAATCTTAGTTTTGGACACGCTTATCACTCAACTTAACAAAAGACGGATAACACCGACTGATTTTGAAAATTCCATAACACAGTATGAGGAAATTCTAGGAGTTAAACTTGAATTTGGTAATCCACCAATAAGAAATGGTTTACAGAAAATTAAAGTAAAAAATTTGGTCGAACTTACTGAATATGACTATCAAGAATTTACAGATCAATATGCCCAAGAAATTGGACAAAAATTTAAGCTTCGTGGCAAATACAAAATGTGGACGGACGAACAAACCTTTTATCCTGAAAACATGGAAGTAATGAAAGCTTCTGACAACTTTGAGATTGTTGGAATGCTGGAAGTAAGCGGAAATACAATAATCATCAAAAATAAATTTGGACAAATTGAGTACGCTTTTCCTTCAGACAAATTTTTCGTTTCGACAACACCAATTTTAAGTCATACAAAAGGTTGGTTTTATAAATAATATGACAGAATCATTATCAAAAGGCCTGACAGGAATTGCAGGCGAATATTATGCAGCTGCGGAACTTTCGGTTCGAGGTTTTATGGCAGCGGTGACACTTAGGAATAACGAAAGTATTGACATACTTGCTTACAGACAAGCAGACGGGAAACAGTTTGCAATACAAGTAAAAACAGTTCGACATGGCTCACCAAAATGGCCCCTGAACAAAAAGGCCGAATCAGATTTCAAGGACAACAAATTTTATATTTTCGTTCAATTGAAATCCGACTTAACGAGACCTGATTTTTACATCATTTCAAGCCAAGAACTTGCAGAGAATATTAAAAATAATAATCAAGTTTGGTTGGAGACGCCCGGACGACAAGGACAAGCCCATAATGAAAATGACATTCGAGTTTTTAAAGACGACCTTGAAAAATATAAAGAAAACTGGCCCTTATTATTAGCCTGACTATCAACTGCCAGCGTGTAACATGTGCTTTGATATAGAGTGGCAGTGTCACATCGCAGGAGCTGAGTCACAAATAGGAAGTTCAGTGCAACGAAGGAAATTCAGTGCTAAAATTCCACTCCATCTCAAAGCACAGGCACGTTAGCAGTAATGGCAGAAAACCGGTTCCAAAAAAGAAACACGACTAAAAAAACATAAATTTGTAGCATATAGAAATAAATAATGGACAACCGCTTTACGGACATAATTCAGCTTATAAAACAATCTCGGACTAATGCAATAAAAGCCGTAAACGCTGAACTAATAAACCTCTATTGGAATATCGGAGAACATATTAGCAAGAAAATTGAACAATCAGAATGGGGTGACTCTGTGGTAACAGAATTAGCCAATTTCATACAGACACAAGAACCAGAAATAAAAGGCTTCTCCGACAAAAATATTTGGAGAATGAAGCAGTTTTACGAGAATTACAAGGACTTTCCAAAACTCTCGACACTGTTGAGAGAAATTAGTTGGTCGCACAATTTGGCAATATTTTCAAGGTGCAAGACTGTTGAAGAGAGGGAGTTTTATTTGAAACTGTCTAAACAGGAGAACTATAGTTTCAGAGAACTTGAGCGACAAATTTCTGCGAGCCTTTTCGAGCGGACAATGATTGGAAACTCAAAACTCTCCACAGCGTTGAGAGAAAGTAATCACGACCTGACAAATACTTTTAAAGACAGATATGTATTTGAGTTTCTGAATTTACCTGAGCCACATAGTGAGAGCGACTTGCAGCGTGGACTTGTAAGACAAATGAAAAACTTCATTCTTGAACTCGGCAAGGACTTCTTGTTCATCGGAGAAGAGTATAAATTGCAAGTTGGTAACAGTGACTTTTATATTGACTTGTTATTCTACCATCGTGGAATTCAATGCTTAGTGGCGTTTGAACTTAAAGCAGACAAGTTTAAACCCGACCATTTGGGACAGCTTAACTTTTATCTAGAAGCTTTGGACAGAGACGTAAGAAAGCCAAATGAAAATCCGAGCATTGGAGTTTTACTCTGCAAGGACAAAGACAGTGAAGTAGTTGAATATGCTTTAAGCAGAAGCCTTTCCCCGACAATGGTTTCAGAATATAAAACGCAACTACCTGACAAGAAACTTTTACAACAAAAATTGCACGAACTATTTGACAATGAAACGGACGAGAAATAAAGCCACTACTGCAACAGGCGTTTGGCAAAAAAGCGGGTTCAGTGGGTAATTGAAGCTTTGTACTTCGTATCAAGTTCAGTGCTGGCAGAAAGTTCAGTGCCTGGAAATCCACCACTTCGCAAATATCCCGGACGTTAGCGGGCATGCTATGACGACATACCGAAAACAAAATTGAAACATAATTTTAAGACAGTATAATGAAGAAATTAGCAATTGCAATATTTGGTTTGACAGTATTTTTCTCTAGTTGCAAATCAGGCGAAAAAAGTAGCGAAAATTTTATTCCTGATAATCTAACAGAGAAATTTTATTGGAGCCCAGCCGAAATTAGCGGTAGACACTTTGACAAGGCCGCCATGTACCTCCCCATTAGTTTAGACACAGTATCTGAATTACATTACTCCCAGTTCGACCTTGGTTCTGACTGGACTATTTTATATCAAAATAATTTTAAGAGCATTACTGACTATAACTATTTAAAATTTGACTCTTTATCTGATTCTAACCCAGAAAGACCATTGTTTATCATTAAAGATGTGGCTGTGAATATCGGAAAAGTAAATCTCGGAAAACGTAATGTTCTGGGTATTTACAATTACGGTGAGCCAATCATCAGAAAAAAGAATGCACCAGTTTCAGAAAATAGTATAGGAACAATTGGTGCAGATATTTTTCAAAATAAAATTGTGGTTATAAACTTCCCTAATCAAACAATTAGTGTTTTGGATACTACCAACAGTGCTTTGGAAAACTATTTTTCTTTTGAAAAATGCAAAATAGAAAATAAAAGAATTATGGTTCCGATAATTTTAAACGGAAAAACACATTTCTTTGTGTATGATACAGGCTCAAGTATATTTCCAATGATGACTTCTTTTAGTAATTGGAAAGAAATTGCAAATCAAAAAATAAATGACACTTTAAGTATTACAAATTTTGGAAATCCTGTATTAATGCTTGGTTCAAATGCTTCAAAAGAAATTAATATTGGAACGAATACACTCACTAATTTCGGTGTTTACTATGAAAAAGACAATTATTTTGACAAAATGTTTGAGGAATTAAAATGTGACGGAATTATTGGAAATGCATTTTTCTTTAACAACACAATATGCATTGACTTTAAAACAAAAAGGTTTGGAATTGCAAAATAAAGCACGAACTGCTGACAGCACATTGGCAATAGGCATGGTTTCGTCTCCGTTTGACCGTTTTGTGGTAGCCGAAAGTTCAGTTCTCCGAACTAACTTTTGTGCTAAAAAGCCCGCCCATCGCCAATCCGCAAAACGTTAGCTGTCATGCTAAAAAAAACGTACATCATTAAACCTGACAGAACATTATACATCAAACGACTACCTAGAAATAAATGAAATGAAAAAAATATGTAGTATTATAGTAGCTTTTTTGAGTTTGACATTTATTGTCAATGCACAGACGTTTGACCCTGTTTTAGCAACTGAACTGCAAAACAAAATTGAAAGTATTAGAACCGCAAACAATCTAAAAGGGATTTCTGCAAGTGTTATTTATCCTGGAATGGGCTCATGGAAAGGTGTAACAGGAATTTCACATACTGGCGCACCTATTACATCAGATATGTTGTTCGGAATAGCGAGCAATACAAAATTATTTACCGGAGTACTTTTGTTGAAATTAGCAGAAAATAATGTAATCCAGTTGGATGATTCTTTGCATCAATATTTACCAGCATTTAATAATATAGATTCAAATATCACCATAAGACAACTGCTAAATCATACAAGTGGTTTATCAGACGTGACAAGTGTTCCGGGCTATCCTGATTCAATGTTAGCGAATCCCAATCGGGTATTCACTGCCAGTGAACTAATGACATGGGCTGGTCCGCCTCTATTTCCTGCAGGCACAAGTTGGAACTATTGTAATACAAATTATCTTCTTGCA
>JAIXQU010000090.1 GCA_027485575.1 Cytophagaceae bacterium | reverse complement strand
CTTCATATTCCTCCCGGAATCTGGCATAGTCTTCTTTTATGCCTTTCTTAAATCCATCATGGTGCTCTTTGCTTATCAAGCTTGAAGCCACAGGCACAGATTTGGAAGCATCCATCACGTGAACAACTGCTCCGGAATAATTCGGGTCTATTTTAACTGCGGTGTGAACCCTTGATGTGGTTGCTCCTCCTATCAGCAATGGAATTTTTAATCCCATTTTTTCCATTTCCTTGGCTACATGGACCATTTCATCCAAACTCGGGGTAATCAAACCTGAAAGTCCAATCACATCTACATTTTCTCTGACAGCAGCTTCCAGAATTTTTTCGCAGGAAACCATAACACCAATGTCTATGATTTCGAAGTTGTTGCAGGCAAGAACCACCCCAACAATATTTTTTCCGATATCGTGCACATCTCCTTTTACTGTTGCCATTAAAATCTTGCCATTGTTGGTTGACACATCGCCTGATTTTAATTTTTCTGCTTCCAGATAAGGCAATAAATAGGCTACCGCTTTTTTCATGACCCGGGCAGATTTAACTACTTGAGGAAGAAACATTTTACCCACTCCAAACAAATCTCCAACAATATTCATTCCGGCCATCAATGGCCCTTCAATCACATGGAGGGGTTTGTCATATTTTTGTCTGGCTTCTTCAGTATCTGCATCAATAAAGTCTATAATTCCTTTGACCAATGCATGCGCAAGTCTGTCTTCAACAGAACCGTTTCGCCATGCTTCTGCCTCTTTTTCAGTTACTTTACCTTTTCCTTTTGAAGCTTCAGCATAATCCAGAAGTCGCTCGGTGGCGTCCTCTTTTCGATTCAAAAGAACATCTTCTACTTTCTCTAGTAGTTCCTTTTCAATATCGTCGTAAACCTCAAGCATAGAAGGATTTACGATTCCCATGTCCATCCCGTTTTGAATTCCATGGTATAAAAAGGCGGTATGCATGGCCTCTCTCACATGGTTATTTCCGCGAAAAGAAAAAGAAACATTGGAAACACCGCCACTTACATGGGCATGGGGAAGATTTGTTCTCACCCATTTGGTGGCCTCAAAAAATGAAACTGCATTTTCTTTATGTTCCTCTATTCCAGTCCCAACCGGAAATATATTTAAATCAAAAATGATGTCCTCAGCCGGAAAGCCGACTTTTTGAATCAATATATCGTAGCTTCTTTTGGCAATTTCTATTCTTCTTGGGGTGGAATCTGCCTGGCCAATTTCATCAAAAGCCATTACGATAACGGCCGCACCGTATTCTCTTATGGTTTTTGCCTGCCTGATAAATTCTTCTTCTCCCCCTTTTAGTGATATTGAGTTTACAATTGATTTGCCCTGAACACATTTCAAACCCGCTTCAATTATTTCCCATTTGGAAGAATCTATCATCACGGGAATTCTGGAAATTTCTGGTTCAGAAGCCATTAGATTTAGAAAGTTGGTCATCGCCTGGACGCCATCCAACATACCTTCATCCATATTGACATCAATAATCTGCGCTCCTCCCCTCACCTGCTCCAGGGCAACTTCCAAGGCTTGTTCATATTTATCTTCCTTGATTAGTTTTAAAAATCTGGCTGACCCTGTCACATTGGTTCTTTCACCCACATTGACAAAATTAATTTCCGGGGTTACAACCAAGGGTTCCAATCCGCTTAAGCGCATAAATTTAGGAACTTCTTTCAACTGCCTTGGTGGGTATTTGGCAGCGATTTCGGCCATTTTCCGGATATGAGATGGTGTTGTTCCGCAACATCCGCCCAGAATATTCACCAAGCCATCTTTTAGGAAATCTTCAATTTGAGACCCCATAAATTCGGGTGATTCATCATATTGTCCAAATTCATTTGGCAAACCCGCGTTGGGATAAACCGATACAAAACTGGTAGAAACCCTGTCAAGTTCTTCCAGATAAGGTTTCATGGCTTTTGCACCTAAGGCACAGTTTAAACCTACAGAAAGCAAAGGAATGTGGTTTACAGAATTATAAAAAGCCTCCGTGGTTTGCCCTGTCAGCGTTCTTCCCGATGCATCTGTAATGGTTCCCGAAACCATGATGGGCACTCTTTGGCCAGCCTCGTCCATGTATCGATCTGCTGCAAACAAAGCAGCTTTACAATTCAAAGTATCAAAAACGGTTTCGATAAGAATCAAATCTACCCCTCCATCGAGAAGTGCTTTCACTTGTTCTGTATAGGCTTCGACCAACTTATCAAACGTAATTGCCCGATATCCGGGATTGTTTACATCTGGTGAAATGGAAGCGGTTCTATTGGTTGGCCCTATTGCACCGGCTACAAATCTTGGCTTTTCAGGGTTAAGCAGTGTATAGTAATCAGCGGCCTTTCTGGCAACTTTTGCTGATTCAAAGTTTAGTTCATAGACAAACTCCTCCATTTTGTAATCCGCCATGGCAATGGTGGTTCCGGAAAAAGTATTGGTTTCAATTATATCGGCACCTGCTTCAAGATATTCTTTATGGATGGCTTCGATAACATCGGGCCGGGTGATAGAAAGCAAATCATTATTTCCCTTTAAATCATCTGGCCATTCGGTAAAGCGTGTACCGCGAAAGTCCTCCTCTGTGAGGTCATATCGTTGAATCATGGTACCCATGGCACCGTCCAAAATCAAAATACGCTTTTTTAATATCTCTTGAATCATTAAGTTTTCGAAGATCTTTAATCAGATTTTTGTGAACAATAAGTCTTTTGTGCTTGCCAGAAGGAAAGAGACTGAGCGTCTGATCATTCTTATCTATCCCCTGGAAATTCCCGGGTGGAAAGTAGCACCAGTCGTGCAAGTGGCACCGGTTGCTAAGACATCGTAGGGTCCAATCCCTCCGTCTTTCTGGATAAGCGGGTGCAAAGAAAGCGGTGAAAAAATGGCTTTCCAAATAGAAATCTATTTTTTTACTATACTATGAATCGGCCAAAAGAAAACTTCTGACCAAAGAATATCATTTTTTCTGATAGAGGTCCTGGTAAACTTTTTGGCTATACAGTGCGGCTTCTTTCTCATAACCAGAAATGCGGCCTTCTTTCTGCCTTAAAAATCCATTCCCATTTCTATACGCAAAAAAGGTAAATCCTTCATAATTAGAATCTAACAGGTTTCTTGAAAACCTGAATTCAGACTTTTTCAGGTGCAACTGCTCAAGCAAGGTCAATGATAAATCGGTTTGGTTTCCAAGTTTTGTAATTTCATTTGGTCTGCCGGGTTTCAAACAACCACCTGTCCAAACCATGGGTATTTTAAATTTCCAGGGATTATTGTCGAGGGAAATTCCCGGGCGGGAATGGCCATGATCAGCAACAATGATGACAAGGGTGTTTTTCCACCAGGCAGTTTTTTTTACTTTTTCAAACCACCTTCCGACACAA
The DNA here is from genome assembly GCA_027485575.1 of Cytophagaceae bacterium. Lineage (GTDB taxonomy): Bacteria > Bacteroidota > Bacteroidia > Cytophagales > Flexibacteraceae > CAMDMI01. The sequence continues at coordinate 21,843 of JAIXQU010000090.1, read as the reverse complement.
CCGTCGGTGTACTTGTGCGCATGGCAAAAAAGCGAATCAACCGGATCAGATTCTTTTCTTTTTTGACCTGGAAATTCAAATGGCTCGTGACTGCTCAGCGTAAACAAGGTATGAAAAAAGGGTTCTCTTTCCGCATTTGCCAATTCTATTTGTTTGTCAAATACAATCTCATCATGTGCTCCCCATTTTGAGTTTAATGCTTTTTTGGGGAAATCATCTTTGCCTATAATCCGCTGAAATCCAGATTCGATCATAAAGTTTTTCATGTTGGCAAACTCCAGTTCACCTCCATAAATGTAACTGGTTTTGTATCCGGCTCTTTTCATGTCCTGCACCAGAAATGGAAGCCTGGAAACTTTAATCGGATCGGCCATAATGCTCTTTTTTCCAATGGCAGGTACAGAGCTCAAAATAGCGGCAAGTCCTTTGTCGCTGCGGTCTCCGGTTGCATAAAAGTTTGTAAACTTAATTCCCTCTCTTCCAATGTTATCCAAATTTGGTGTGCAAGAAAATTTTCCTCCAAAACCGGAGGATACTTTTGCGGTCAAACTTTCCCAAACGATTATGACTACATTGGGTTTTGGACAGGAAATAAGGTAATTTGTTCTTTCTGTTTTTTGGGGGTATAGTTCATTATACAGAGAATCGGCGGATTCCGTTTTGAACTTTATGTGTATGTTTTCCAGATTTTTAGCGTCTCCTTCTTCAAGTATAGATTGAAATAAAACCCAGATAGGATTTTCTGTCGCCTGGTTGATTGACCTGATATTTGAAAAGTAAACTGAACTTTGGTTCATAGGGATTAACTGAAATCCACCCCGAATTGGAATGATCAACAAAGCGGTAGCAAACAGGCCAACAAAAATTTTGGTAACAGATTCAAACCAAAGATTTGAAATATTGGGCTTTGTGTAACCAAACCAAAACATCATTGGAATCATAAACCCCAAACCAAAAAATGTAAACAAGATTCGGACAGGCGAGGAAAGAGAAGATGCTATTGCTTCATTCGGGTACCTCAAATAAGGAATTATTGCAGAATCTATGCGATGTCCCCAATTGTTAAAAATTTCCATATCAGCCGAAATAAGGAGCGAAACCAGAAAAAGGAGAAGCAGCTGATACGTTGTCAACCATTTCATACTTCGTTTGGTTCCAATCAATGAGCCTAAGGACCAGATAACCATTGGGAAAGCTATCAGGTAAGAAGACATAGAAAGGTCCATGTACATTCCTTTCCAAACACTTTGAAAAAGGTCTGAAACCTGGAATTGTGAATAAATGGACTTGTGATAAAGGAAAAAGACTATCCTGAAAACAAAGAAAAAAACCATCCAGAATGAAAGCATAAGCAGTTCAAACCGGATGGTTTTTAAAAAAAATCTTCCCAGTTGCTTCAAGTTAGTTTTCCAGTTAAGGCCTAGATTTGAGAATCTGCCACACCTATGCCTACCATGTTTACGATTTCCCGCACGGAGCTACCAAGCTGAAGGATGTGAACAGGCTTTCTCATTCCCATCAAAACCGGACCTATGGCCTCAGCTCCTCCAATTTCCTGAAGCAGTTTATAGGCAATATTTCCTGAGGATAAATTAGGGAATATTAAAGTATTGGCACCTTTTTCTGCCAACTCGCTAAATGGATAATGCTCTTTTAAAAGGCTGGTATTCAAGGCGATATTTGCCTGAATTTCACCATCAATTATGAGATTAGGCCATTTTGCTTTTGATTTCTGGATGGCCTCCTGCAATTTCTGAGAGTCACTTCCCTTATTTGAACCAAAATTCGAATAGGAAAGCAAGGCTATTCTTGGCTCTTCCCCAAAAAATCTGACTTTTTCAGCGGTGAGCCCAATTATCTCAACAAGGTCATCAGCGGTAGGATCAACATTTACAGTGGTATCCGCAAAGAAGTAGGTCTCTCTTTTGGTATTCATAATGTACATGCCAGCCACCCTTGAAGCACCTTCGTCTACACCAATAATCAAAAGCGCAGGTTTAATGGTTTGCGCATAATCTTTTGTTAACCCGGAAATCAAAACATCACCGGCATTTTCATTCAACATGGCTGCCCCGAAGTAATTCCTGTCCCGCATCAGTTTAAGGGCGTCGTATTTGGTCAATCCTTTTCTTTTCCGACGTTGGTACAATACCTCTGCATACCGCTCCGCAGCTTCATTTTCTTCTTTTGGATCAATAATAACTGCAGAAAACAAGTCCATACTATGCTCCTCGATGAGTTCATTAATCCGTGCCTTGTTACCCAAAAGAATGGGAGTTCCTATCTTCTCATCCTGAATGATCTGGGCTGCCTTGAGAATCTTATAATTGTCAGCTTCTGCAAAAATTACATGTTTTGGATTTTCCTTTGCCCGGGTGATAACCTTAGTCATCAATTTCTGGCTCATCCCCACTCTATGCAGAAGTTCAGCCTGATACTGTTCCCAATCTGTAATCGGAAATTTAGCAACCCCTGAACTAATTGCAGCTTTAGCTACAGCGGGTGCAATGGTAACAATCAGCCTGGGATCAAGAGGTTTTGGAATAAGGTATTCCGTTCCAAAAATCAACTTTTTATTGCTGTATGCCCGGTAAACTGTATCTGGTACAGGTTCTTTTGCCAGGGCAGCCAGGGCATAAGTTGCAGCCAGCTTCATTTCTTCATTGATGGCAGTGGCTCTTACGTCCAACGCCCCACGGAAAATATAAGGAAATCCCAAAACATTGTTGACCTGATTGGGATAATCTGACCTTCCAGTCGCCATGACAATGTCATCACGGGTTGCCATGGCCAATTCATAGTCGATTTCCGGATTTGGATTTGCCAATGCAAAAACAATCGGATTTTTTGCCATTTTCAATAAATGTTCAGGCGTAAGAACATTGGCGGCTGAAAGCCCGAGAAATACATCTGCTCCAAATATGGCATCATCAAGGTTGGTCAATTTTTTGGATGTTCCAAACGGAAATTTGGAATCTGAAGGATCAAGATTTTCCTTTTTTACGACCCCATCTCTATCCACCATGACGATGTTTTCCGGGTTCATTCCAAGGCTGATGTAAAAACTTGTACAGGCGATGGCTGCGGTTCCTGCGCCCATGACCACCATATAAACTTCCTCTATTTTCCTATCCGTGAGCTCAAGTGCATTTAACAAGGCTGCAGCCGAAATGATTGCTGTTCCATGTTGATCATCATGCATTAAAGGAATTTTGCAGAGAGATTTTAACTCCTGTTCTATTCTGAAACTTTCCGGTGCTTTTATGTCTTCCAGATTGATTCCACCAAAAGTAGGCTCAAGGCTTTTTACTATTTTGATGAACTCATCCGGGTCCTCAGTATCAATTTCAATGTCAAAACAATCGATTCCTGCAAATTTTTTGAACAAAACGCCCTTGCCTTCCATAACGGGCTTTGATGCCAAGGGACCGATGTTGCCTAAACCGAGAACCGCAGTTCCGTTTGAAATCACACCGACAAGATTTCCTTTCGCAGTATATTTATAGACATCTTCCGGGTTATCCTTGATGGCAAGGCAAGGCTCTGCCACACCAGGAGAATATGCCAGTGCCAGATCTCTTTGTGTTGTTAACGGCTTGGTTGGAGTGACCTCAATTTTTCCGGGGGGTGAAAATGAATGATATCGTAACGCGTCTTCCTTTCTGATTTTAATTTGAGACATTTTAATGGTCTAATGTTTTATAAAATATTAAATAACAGGCTTTTGAACTATCATAATCAATCTGTCCGATGATGTCACATCAAAGGGATTTAACTGATAATCTCCAAATTTTGACAACAACTGGAAACCTATGATTTTAAAGTATTCTGAAAAATTTTGAAGACCAATTGCCTGAACTTTCTCTTCAAAATGATATGCTTTCTGATTGTGGTTAAACTCTATTTTCTTAATGATTATGTTGTTCTGAACGCTTTTATGAATTATGAAATCAATTTCTCCCCGTTGAATCACTTGCTCATGGACAAGATTTGATTTGACTTTTTCTGCATTCATAAAATCAATCACCAGTTTCCCTCCTTTTTTTAAACTTAGAAAAATGGACTGAAGCGTCTTTATATTTTCCAAATCAGATTCAAAGTATCCGAAAGAGGTAAATAGATTAAAAACATAATCAAACTCTTCCTTTCCCTGGGGATCACGCATGTCTCCTGTCCTGAATTTCAGATGCTGAGATTCAGATTTTTTGGCCATGGCAATGGAGTTTTCAGACAAATCCACCCCAAGAACATCCAGGCCTTTGGAATGGAGATAGATACTATGCCTTCCCTTACCGCAGCCCAAATCCAAAACCTTTGTACCTTTTTCCGGGACAAGATTGTCGATTAGATTGGAGATAAAAACCTCTGCTTCAGCCTCATTCCTGTTATTATACAGCAAATGATAATAATCAGAATCAAACCAATTTTCAAACCAATTTTCAGACTTGTTTTCCATTTTCCCGTTGGTTTTAAAAGAAAAATAAAACCATTAGGTAATTAATGGGTGCGGCCACAAAAAGCCCATCAAACCGGTCCAGGATTCCTCCATGTCCGGGAAGTATCTGACCCGAATCTTTGATGTTTAAACTTCTCTTTAATGCCGACTCTGCCAAATCGCCTAAGGTTCCAAAAATGGTGGTAGATATTGCCAGATAAAACCATTGGGCGGAAGAAAAATAACCTACCCAAAAAAACAGTCCGTAAGCCAGCAATGAAGAACACAGAAGTCCACCCAATAATCCCTCCCAGGTTTTTTTAGGAGAAATCCTCGGCAGAAGTTTGGTCTTTCCAATTGTTCTTCCTGCAAAATAAGCGCCTGAATCTGCTGCCCATAAAAGGCCAAAAAGTCCCAATAACAGTCCCGGATTGTAGGAGAAATCGCCCACAATGAGCAACATACATACCCAGGGAGTAATCAGATAAAACCAACCGGCAACCAACCACGACATAGATTCAAAAGGACGCTCCAGCTTGCTAAAAACAATCAAAATCAAAAAAATGGGAGAAAGAACCAGAAATAGTCTTAGCCCAAATCCATTGTATCCCAAATCTGAAATCAGAAACAAAAAAAACAAGATAAACCCTACAAAACTACCTCCCAAACGCCAGGATTTTGGTAAATTGAAGGGGGAAAGGGAATAAAATTCATAGAGACTTAAAACGAGAATAATAGAAAACAAGCCGACAGCCCCTTTCCAGCTCCAAAAAATGAGACCCAGGAAAAGCAGTATACCGAGAATGGCAACAATAACTCTTTGTTGAAGGTTACTCAGAGATTCTAATGGATTTTTCAAGTTGTTCTTTTAAAATAGCTTCTGCCCGAAAATTTGGATTCTTTTTATTTTTCTATTTTCCTGATTTTATCGGCTTCTTCCTTAACCATTGTGGCTAAGCTCCAGGTAACGCCGGCGGCAACCGCACCCAAATACCAGGGAATTTGGGCAGGATCTTCTACATCAATCGGACTCATATTTCGGTTGTATAAATACATTCCGATTAAAGTAATGCCGTTGTTGAGGCAATGACCAAAAACAGGCAGCCAAATATTTCCGGTCCAGTAAAAATAATATCCAAACAATGCGCCCAAGGCCATTCTTGGAATAAAACCAAAAAACTGAAAATGAATGGCTGAAAATATGAAAGCCGTAAACCAAATGGCAAAATGGGGATTGCCGGCCAATTTTTGAACTTGGGGTTGAACCATCCGCCGAAAAAAGAATTCTTCCGATAAGCCTGCGATTAGGGAGATGACAATAAATCCAGAAACAACCTCAATCGGATTTCGGAAATCCACAAGAAAAACTGTTAATTTCTGCATCTCATTTTCTTTAGCCCTTGCCCAATGATAAAAATCATTTAAAAAAGAAGGAAAATGGATGCTTTCATTCCAGCCAGCCAGCCAACCATTTACGGGAAGCATTAAAAGCGAAAGAACAAGAACCAGAAGCAGAAGGGTAAAGTTAAGGTTGATTTTCCCAGTGGCTTTGAAGGTGTTTTTCTTTAGCAAATACACCAAAGATGGAAAAGCTATAAATCCTCCCAATGAAATTGACCCTTGAAGCAATAAAACAGCCATCCGTGAGCCTGGTATTGAAGTGCCACCTCCTGATGCTATTTCCTGAATATCAACAGCGTCAAGGCCCGTTACTAACTTTGCTATAAAAATTCCGATGCCGGAAAACACAACCATTCCTAAAAGGCAAAGTCCAATCAGAACTAAAAGACCAGAAACTGCATCCTTTTTGGATTGGATATAAGAATCATCCATACTGGGTGCAAAAGTAAGTTCTTTGTTTGTAAAACAATATAAGATTGATGCTTGAACAAAAATAGGGTTGACCTATTTCACGTAAATTTGGATTAGGCTAATCCAGCTCGTTTATTTTTGCCAGGTCCGAGAAAAAATTTGTCTCTAAAACGGAAAGATTTGCATCCCGTATTTTCTCCACCAGCTTTCTGAATCTGCAGGTTAACTCAGAATCGCAATCATCGCATTTTTGATAAAAATTTAAAGAAACACATCCTACCGGTGCAATCGGACCCTCAATGGTTCTGAAAACCTTTGCAAGTGAAATCGTGGATGGAGGCACTTTTAAAAAATAACCCCCTCCTTTTCCTTTTTTACTGTCCACATAACCCGCATGTCTTAGCTCGAGAAGAATAACCTCTAAAAACTTTTTTGGAATATTGGCTTTTTCTGAAATCGTTGAAATTAAGACAGGCCCCCGACCATACTCATCCACCAGAATCAGCATGGCTTTGTAGGCATATTTGGATTTTTTAGTTATCACAGGAGTTAAATTAAATTCGGTTTATTTAAAAAATGATTCGAGCTCTAAGTAAATGAAGGTAGAAAAAAAGAACAATCTGATTCCAATGCTATTTATTCCACAAGGAGCGGATTATAAAAACAACCCTTTGCAAATCGGCAGCAGATAAATTGCTACCGGAAGGAAGGCACAGCCCCTGATCGAAAAGTCTTTCCGATACCCCATTAACCCAAACAGGATATTCTTTAAAAACGGGTTGTAAATGCATGGGCTTCCACAAGGGTCTGGATTCAATATTTTCCTTTTCCAAGGCCAATCGGATATCTTCCCGGGTTACACCATCAGACAAGGCGGAATCGACAAGAATACAGGAAAGCCACCTATTGGAGAAAAAACCCGGACTTTCTACCAGAAAAGAAATTCCTTTTATATCTGCCAATGCTTTTTGATAGTAACTGAAATTTGCTCTTCGATTTACAATTCTATCGGCCAAAACAGTCATTTGCCCCCTTCCAATACCAGCAAGCACATTGCTCATTCTATAATTGTAACCGATGTTGGAATGCTGGTAATGCGGGGCCGGGTCTCTGGCTTGGGTGGAAAGAAATCTGGCTTTTTGAATCCAATCCTGATTGTCAGAAACCAAAGCTCCTCCGCCAGAAGTGGTAATAATTTTATTTCCATTAAAGGACAAAACCGCCATATCGCCAAAACTACCCATCATTTGGCCATTCCAATGGCTTCCAAGCGCTTCTGCGGCATCTTCTATTATGAGAATGTTGTATTTTTTAGCAATTATTTGAAATTTATCCATTTGAGCAGGCATTCCGTACAAATGGACCAGAATCATTGCCCGTGGCATTTGGCCTTTTGCTGATAGTGTTTTGATGGCTTCTTCTGCCAAATCGGGATCCATATTCCAGGTGAGTGGTTCTGAATCTATAAAAACAGGTGTAGCACCCTGATAAACAATGGGATTGGCTGAAGCTGAAAAGGTAAAAGAGGAACACAAAACCAAATCTCCCTGACCAATTCCGGCAATTATTAATGCAAGATGTAGAGCCGCAGTTCCAGAACTTAGTGCCGCAGCGTGTCCAACTTTCAAATAAGATTGGAGATCATTTTCAAAACCGTCAACATGAGGACCCAAAGGGGCTATCCAGTTTGTCTCAAATGCACTTTTAACAAACTCAAATTCTCCTCCTCCCATGTGGGGAGATGAAAGCCATATTTTGGTTGGTTTTGCGTTAGCCATTAATTTGGTTTATTTTATTAAAGTGCAAGATTAGGTAATTCCATTCTGGATTTTATTTGAAATAATTTTTTTTTCCAACAATGATTATTTGAATATCCGGAACGGGAATACACAAGTAATCTGATAAAAAAAATCAATCCAAATAAGGTAGATTTGGACGAAAAAACACGATACTATAGTCTGTTTCTCAGTAATATACGAAAAGTAGTCGCAATTCCTGGCTCTGAAGACTTTACGAAAATTTTACCTTTGTGGTATTGCTCAATGATTCTTCTGGCAAGAGTTAAGCCAAGGCCCCAACCCCGTTTTTTGGTCGTAAACCCAGGCTCAAATACTTTTTTAAACTGGTCTTTTGGAATTCCCTTTCCGGTATCTGTGATGTCCATCTGGACGTTTCCTTCTGGCAATTCCACTATCTTTATTGACAATTTCCCCTTCCCCACCATGGCGTCAACGGCATTTTTGGAAATATTCTCAATAACCCATTCAAAAAGAGGACGGTTTATATAGGCCTGAACTTCTGGAAGTTGTGGCGGATCTGTCTCAATTGTGATTTCAACTTTTTGACTTATTCGGCTTCTTAAATAAGAAATTGCGGTTTCCACAATTTCAACCAGGTTTTCCAATTGCAATTTCTGCTCAGACCCGATACTGCTAAATCTGGCGGTTATCATTTGAAGCCTTTGGATGTCTTTATCCATTTCTTCCACGATACCCTCTTCCTCCAATTCGGGCTTGGTTTTTAAATATTCTGCCCAGGCAATTAAACTCGAAATGGGTGTTCCCAATTGATGGGCTGTTTCTTTTGCAAGTCCAACCCAAACCCTGTTTTGCTCAGCATTTTTACTGAGACTGAATGCCAGGTAGCCCATAAGAATAAACAAACTTATGACGGCCAACTGGATATAGGGATAATATCGTAGTTGACTGATTAAAGGTGAGTTGCGATAATAAATGTATTGCTTTAGTCCGAGTATTTCAACCAGAATGGGCTCATATTGTGACTTCATTTCTGCCACTTCATTTTTGAAAAACTGGGCTTCTTTTTCCGGACTTAAACCCTTTGGAACATCAAAATTTCTATGGCTTATGTAATTGCCTTCTCCATCGGTTAAAATAACGGGCACAAAAGTATTGGCCTCAATTATTTCCTTAAACAAAAAACCCTGACTTTCAGAGAATTCGGACGTAGCTATTTCTCTATATCCTTTGGCGGCAAGGTCAATGAGCTTTTGTTCGCGTTCCGCCAGTTTCCTGACCAGATTATTTGTATATAAAACAGATAGCCCTCCTATCAAAAGAGCCATCAACATGATTACAAACTTAAACGTGGACCTGTTGGTGTATATATCCATCCAGATAAGAAGGCTGACTTATGTTTTGTTAATTAAAGCGAAGTAGAATCAAATTTGAAGGGAAGCAAATCAGCTATGGATGAAATTCTTACAAAGCCTTGTTTGCTCATTTTAAATGTAATTGGAATGGGTTGATTTTGTTTTTCTTCATACTCAAGCAAAGCCTGCCTGCAAGCCCCACAGGGACAAGCAGTTGTTAACTCTGTTTCACCTTCCCTTCTCGCCAGCACAACCATCTCTTCAATCTTTTCATTCGGAAATTGCGAACCGGCATAAAAAATGGCTGTTCTCTCGGCACAAAGCCCGGATGGGTATGCCGCATTCTCCTGATTAGAACCCCGGATTATTTGCCCGTTGGAGAGTTTGAGAGCAGCCCCAACCTGAAAATTAGAATATGGTGAATAGGCAGTGTCAAGTGCTTTTTTTGCTTCTTCCAAAATTTGAAAAGACTGAGAATCCAATTCATTTTCAGTTTCGTATTTGGCGTATTGAATACGTATTTCTTTGATGTTCATAGGCTTTTATGCCCCCTAAGGAGGTCAAAGAAACAAATTGATTTCCAACTAACAAAAGATTAAACCCGGATTTGTCGTCAGGACTTCGTTATGAGAGGCTGGAAAGCAAAAATCAGCACCTTTTATTTGAAATTTGTAGAACCGCTGCGGATACGCAAGAAAAGGCAACGAAGCCACTGATTTGAAGCAAGTTAGACTCGGAATTCATGACTAATGGCAAACAGGGATTTGTTATTGGCAATTCCGGGTTCAATGCTGTTAAGTTAAGATTTTAAGTGAACCTCATCCCTTCCCTTCCCCAAAGGAAGAAGGGTGCAAGGCCTTAACTTAACGACAATGATTCCGGGTTAAACAACTGGAATTGAATAGCAGGTTTGTGTTTGGTCCTGAAATCTGCAATTCTTCAGGATTAAATCCACTTTGTTTTTCAAAACTAAATTAATTACTCTGCCACTTTGTCATTAAGTTTATATCTTTGCAACCTTATTCATCAATAATCTATGACTCAACTCGTTGCCGATCTGGATGTTCTCCAACAGGCACCTTCTTCAGACCAGGCACCACTTACTACTCCTGAATCAAATACAGGCAAAAAAAGGAAACTTTACATTGAAAGCTATGGTTGCCAAATGAATTTTTCAGACAGTGAAATAGTAGCAAGCATCATGGCTGAAAGTGGGTTCGATACCACAGACAAAGCCGAGAAAGCAGATTTAATCTTTTTGAATACCTGTGCAATCCGCGAAAATGCGGAGCAAAAAATCAGACATAGATTGAATCACCTTCGTGGAATGAAAAACCGAAAGCCCAATCTTGTAATTGGTGTTTTGGGTTGCATGGCAGAAAGACTCAAAACCAAACTTCTGGAAGAGGAAAAAATGGTGGACATGGTGGTCGGACCGGATGCCTACCGCGATTTACCCAACTTAATTGACAAGGTGGATGAAGGTGATAAAGCGGTCAATGTATTTTTATCCAAAGAAGAAACCTATGGAGAAATCACCCCGGTCAGGCTGAATACAAATGGAGTAACGGCTTTCATTTCTATTATGAGGGGTTGCGACAATATGTGTTCATTCTGCGTAGTGCCTTACACCAGAGGAAGAGAAAGAAGCAGAGATGCAGAAAGTATTATTGCCGAAGCAAAGGATTTATTTTCAAAAGGTTACAGAGAAGTGACTTTGCTTGGCCAGAATGTAGACAGCTACAAATGGTCATCCAAAGAGGGCGCTGAGGTGATTACCTTTGCCCATTTACTTGAGATGGTTGCCCTTGTCGATCCGGATTTAAGGGTCAGATTTTCGACTTCCCATCCCAAGGATATCACAGATGAGGTTCTTTATACCATGAAAAGGCATGCCAACATCTGTAATTATATACACCTTCCGGCACAAAGTGGTAACTCCAGAATTCTAAAACTGATGAACCGCACCTATGACAGAGAATGGTATATGGGGAGAGTGCGGGCCATTCAGGAAATTTTAGGTAAAGATTGCGGCATTTCGACCGATATGATTGTTGGATTTTGTAGTGAAACCGAGGAGGAACATCAGGAAAGTGTGGACCTTATCCGAGAAGTGGATTATGATTACGGATATCTATTCGCCTATTCTGAAAGGCCAAATACACCTGCTGCAAAAAAACTGAAGGATGATATTCCGGAAGAAACCAAGCAAAGACGCCTTGCCGAAATAATTAAAGTACACAGAGAGAGTTCTTTAAGACGGAACTTAAATCATGTTGGAAAGGTTCACAGGGTTTTGGTTGAGGGCACCAGCAAAAGGTCTCAGGAACAACTTTTTGGTAGAAACGACCAAAATGCCGTTGTTATTTTTGACAAGGGAAATCTACTAAAAGGCCAGTATGTCAATGTTCTGGTAACAAGTTGTACGGGCGGTACACTCTTGGGAGAAGTTGTAAACTAGTTTCAAAAAAACGCTTTCTAATTTTATATAACCAATGATTAAAAATATAATATTCTCCAGCCTACTGGTTGCATCTTTATCTGTAGCCAAAGCGCAAATGCTTTTCCCTTCCATGGATTGCAGCTCACTCGAGGGCAAAAAAATCAACCTTCCCAAGGATAACAATGGAAAAACAACTGTTTTGGGAATGGCTTTTTCTCAAAAAGCTGAAAAAGAACTTTCAACCTGGTTTCAGCCGGCTTACACCAATTTTATTGAAAAGCCGGATGCCAACGCCATCATTCCAATGGATTCCTATGATGTAAACTGTTATTTTGTTCCCGTTTTTTCAGGAGTCCTGCAAGCAGCTGCGGGAAAAGCCGAAAAGAAAATGAAAGAAGGTCTGGACAAAAGCCTTCAATCAAACGTCCTGGTTTTCAAAGGAAAAGCCGAGGAAATCAAAACTACGCTTAAAATCGACAAAACAGATTCTCCCTGGTTTTTTGTAATTGACGCATCCGGAAAAGTGCTTTATACCACTTCAGGTGCATTTTCAGAAAGTAAACTGGAGGAAATCGAAAAAATACTCAACCAATAAATTTTAACTTAAAACTCTGTGTCTCTCAATCAAGACGAAATTCAAAGTGTGAAGCAAAGGTTCGATATTATCGGACACTCTACCGCACTTAACCACGCAATTCGGGTGGCCATTCAGGTTGCCCCAACTGACCTTACCGTGCTTATCAACGGCGAAAGCGGGTCGGGTAAAGAATCCTTTTCCAAAATCATCCATAATCTTTCTTCCAGAAAACACGGTCAGTTTATAGCCATCAACTGTGGGGCCATACCGGAAGGCACCATTGACTCTGAACTTTTCGGACATGAAAAAGGCTCATTTACCGGCGCTACCGATGCCAGAAAAGGCTATTTTGAAGTAACCAATGGTGGAACCATTTTTCTGGATGAAATAGGGGAAATGCCTTTGGGAACACAATCTCGTTTACTTCGTATTTTGGAAAACGGAGAATTCATTAAAGTGGGTTCTTCCAAATCTCAAAAAACGGATGTTAGGGTAGTTGCTGCTACAAATGTCAACCTGTTAGAAGCGGTTCAAAAAGGTAAATTCAGGGAAGATTTATACTACAGGCTTAATACTGTACCCCTTACAGTTCCACCATTACGTGAAAGAGGAAATGACATCGACCTCTTGTTCAGAAAGTTCTCTGCTGATTTTGCGGAAAAATATAGGGTGAAACCCATCAAGCTTTCAGAAGAAGCAAAAACCATTTTGATTTCATATCGGTGGCCGGGAAATATCAGGCAATTGAAAAACATAGCTGAGCAAATCTCCATTCTTGAAATTGAAAGAGATATTTCTGCAGACACCCTGAAAACCTATTTGCCAAAATCTGGCGGCTCTCTTTTACCAGCCTTGTTGGGAGATGTGGCTGGAGTTGCCGATTCGGGCATGAGTGAGAGAGATTTGTTGTATAAAATCTTCTTCGACCTTAGAAAGGATGTCAATGACCTCAAGCAATTTGTCTTTGAAATGGTTTCAAGAGGCGGAATTACAAACGAAGCTCCAATCAATCCATCCGGTTTATTCTCTGGAATGGCCAATCCTGGGAATCAGCATTTGACCGAGGATGGACTTAAAAAACCAGAAAAATCCAATGTAGTTCCTGCCCTTCCTGAAGTTGAGGATGAAGATATGGATTTCGAAAAGGTGCTTGACATTAGCCATGAAACAGAGGAAGAATCCTTGCTTTTGGAACAGCAGGAAAAAGAAATGATTTTGAAAGCCTTGAAGAAAAATCACAACCGAAGGAAAAACGCCGCAAGAGATTTGGGAATTTCTGAAAGGACACTTTATCGAAAGATCAAACTATTTGGAATTGAAGAATAGGTTTATACAAATTGTCATATTATCTCTGATAATCAGCTTATCAGGATGTGGCATCTATAGCTTTACCGGAGCATCGATTTCCCCGGATACAAAAACTATTGCCATTCTTAATTTCGCCGACCGGACATCCACCAGCCCTCCTTTTCTTACACAAACATTTGCAGAAAAGACCAGGGAATACTTTCAAAGGAATACAAATCTTTCCTTAGTCAACAAAGAAGGAGATTTGACCATTGAGGGCACAATCAACCAATATGCCCTCACTCCTATTGCTCCCACGGGTGCTCCGGGAGGTTCCGGTGTGGAAAGGGCGGCACAGACGAGGCTGACAATTGGGGTTAAAGCTAAGTTTATCAACAGCAAAAATAAAGAGCAGAATTTCGATCAGGTTTTTTCTTTTTATGCAGATTTTGACCAGACCAAGTCTTTTGCCGCGGTTGAAAAAGAACTGATTGAAACCATTTCTGACCAAATTATTCTTGACATTTTCAATAAATCTGTAGCCAATTGGTAGAATGAATCAATCTGAATTTTACGACATACTGGAAGGCAATTATCCCCTCAAAACTCTAGTTACAGAAGAAATACAGGAATTGATTGAAAAATATCCCTATGCCTCCAACTTGTTTGCCATTCAGGCGATGGCGCTGCATGAACAGGAAAATCCCGGGTTTGAGTTGGCATTGGAAAAAGCTGCTGCCAGAATTGGTTCAAGAAAAAAACTCTATCATTTAATCATGGGTAAGCCAAGCCTGGAATTGGTTTGGACCCAGGTTCCCGATGATGGGGAAGCATTGGAGGAATCTGAAAATCTGATTGAAGAGGAAACGGCAGAAATCAACTCAGACCAACCTGAATCAGCCATTGAAATGGAACCTGAATTTGATTCAAAAGGGGATATTGACCCAGATCCGGAATATAGCCAAATCAAAGAACCAGAATCGCAAATCCAGGAGACTTCTTCCGAAGAAGTTAAAATTCAGGGTGTTGAAGAAGATACAGAATCCAAATTGGAAGAAATTAATTCCAATTCCGCCGGCCAGAAAACACCAAGAAAAAATGAATTCTCTTTCAGTTTTGTAAAAGTAAATTCGAAAAAATCTCAAGCCAAAAACAATCCGGTTTCAACTTTTCAGGTGTATGACATCCATTCGACGGAGCCAAAATCCAAATCGAAAACCAAGAGAAAAGAAGAAGCCATTATTGAGAAATTTTTAGAGGCAAGTCCTAGCATATCACCACCAACCATTGATTTTGGGGAAGGAAAATCTACATACGATCTGGCAGAAAATAGTGGCAAGCTCATTGAGGAAATTGTTACCGAAAATATGGCCATGATTTACCTTAAACAGAAGAACTTCCAAAAGGCACTTCAGATTTATCGCAAATTGAAGTTGAAATATCCGGAAAAAGGTGATTACTTTGCGGCCCTTATTAAAAATCTGGAAAATACCATAGTTTAAAACAATATGATTTTTGCCCTTGTAGCGGTTATTGCAATTCTAGCTTTCTTATTAATTCTTGTCATTTTGGCCCAGGATTCTAAATCTGGTGCTTTATCAAGCAATTTTGGTGCTTCTCAGGTAATGGGAGTCAAACGTACTACAGACCTTTTGGAAAAACTGACCTGGGGTTTTATGATTGCAATCATGGTTTTGGCCATGGGTTCTAAATTTATTTCCGAAACAGGTGCAGAAACCCAGGAAGGAACTTCCATCAATGTGGAAAAAGCAAAATCAAAGCCAAATCCTACAGCGCCTTCTCAAAATTTAAATCCTCAATCAGCTCCTGCGGCTGACACAGGAAAAAAATAATAAAAAATTAATTTCTTCTTTTAGCTCAATCTTTTGGATTGGGCTTTTTTGTTTTGGAGGTGTTTTAATTTTATTCACCTGTATGAGTTATTATTCTATATAATTGACATACAGAAACTTATCACGTAAATAGCACGAAAAGAACAATGAAATTTAGCCTCAAAATTTACCCTTGGAAAGACAATTTTTATTTTTTTTGAAGCCAAACTTTAACCGGTTTTTTTATAAAAATCAGAAAACTTACCAAAGAATATTTTGAATAAGTGCTTTTTGAAATAGTTTTGACCCTCCCAAAGGGACTTTTATATAGAATACACTCTTAGAATGCCAGTCGCACATCTTACTTTCGAAGGAAAAACCATTGAGTTACCTGTAATTATAGGTTCAGAAAACGAAAAAGCCATTGATATTTCCAATCTCAGGGATGCCACAGGTTTGGTAACCATGGACCTTGGATACAAAAATACCGGGGCAACCAAAAGCGGTGTTACCTTTCTGGATGGAGAATTGGGTATTTTACGTTACAGAGGATATTCCATTGAGGAATTGGCTGAAAAGTCAAACTTTATGGAAGTGGCTTACCTCCTCATTTATGGAGAATTGCCAACCCTCGCTCAATTCAATGAGTTTACGGAGCAAATAAAAATGCATACCCTCGTTAACGAGGATATTAAAAAAATTCTGGACGGGTTTCCGGCAACTTCTCATCCTATGGGAATTTTGTCATCTCTGGTTTGCTCATTAACAGCATTTTATCCTGAATCGGTTGAAAATCCAAATCAGGAAAACATCAACCTCAATATATTCCGGCTTTTGGCCAAAATGCCAACTTTTGTGGGCTGGGCGTATAAAAAATCAATGGGGCACCCGGTTAACTATCCACGCAACAGTTATGACTATTGTCAAAACTTTCTGCACATGATGTTTGCCTTGCCAGTGGAAGATTTCACACCAGATCCGGTAGTGGTAGATGCTTTAAATAAATTGCTAATCCTCCATGCTGACCATGAACAAAATTGCTCCGCAAGCACAGTCCGAATGGTTGGATCATCAAAAGCCAGTTTATATTCTTCTATTTCTGCAGGAATCAATGCACTTTGGGGACCACTTCACGGAGGTGCAAACCAGGAAGTGATTGAGATGCTGGATGAAATCAAAGCCATGGGAATAAAACCTTTGGATTATCTGGAGAAAGTAAAAAGGAAAGAAGTTCGCCTGATGGGCTTTGGCCATAGAGTTTACAAGAATTTTGACCCAAGAGCCAAGATTATTAAAAAGGCATGCGATTCTATTTTGGCCCAGCTTGGCGTTAAAGATCCTATTTTGGACATTGCCAAAGAGCTTGAAGAAGCTGCTTTGACTGACGATTACTTCGTATCCAGAAAATTATACCCCAACGTGGATTTTTACAGTGGCATCATTTACAGGGCGCTCGGCATTCCTACCAATATGTTTACTGTAATGTTTGCTCTTGGCAGACTTCCGGGTTGGATTGCCCAATGGAAAGAGCTCAATGCATCAAAAGAACCGATTGGAAGACCGAGACAAATTTATACCGGTGCAACTGAAAGGGAATATCAAAACATGACTTCCAGATCATAACCAAATCAAACCCTCGACGGAGGGTTTTTTTTTGAATCTAAAATCTCAATTATCAAATTTTTTCAACATAATAATGACAACCAGAATTTCTCCGCTTCACTCCATTTTTAGTTTTTCAATGGTAATGTTCTTAGTTTTTTCCGGAATGGTTTATGGCCAGAAGAAAAAGGCAACCGGCCAGAGTATTGGATTTTCTAAATTAGACGGTTATGTTTTGAAACCTGAATCAGAACCAAAGCCGGGCGTTTTTTTTTCTGAACTCATTTCACGGCAAGTTCGGTTTGATGAGCTTTTCAAGCCGGAAAAAGGAAAAAAACTGAAACCTATCCAGTTTAAAAACTTAGTGGTTGTCGCTGGTGCACTCC
The DNA here is from genome assembly GCA_027485575.1 of Cytophagaceae bacterium. GTDB lineage: Bacteria > Bacteroidota > Bacteroidia > Cytophagales > Flexibacteraceae > CAMDMI01. Next base: position 4,357 of record JAIXQU010000090.1, on the reverse strand, counting down.
CCAAAACCAAACTTGAAACAAATCTGGTTTTAGAGAAAATTGTTAAAAACAAAGACATACTTGAGGTTTATTTCAAGAAAACAGAAGGCAGGAATCCCGGAAACGGAAAAGCACCTTTTTGTTTGTACACTACAGCATTGGATAACAGCATTAGCGGACTTGATTATTATCTAAACGGTAAATTGGAAATGGAACTCAGAAATTAGCGTTCCTTCACGTTCCTTTAATCAGCGGGTAGAGTTGAATCCTTGTCGTCTTTCAATTGTAATTGTCAATTATAATGTAGAGCACTTCCTGCAGCTTTGCCTGAGCTCTGTTTTTAAAGCCATAGAAGGGATTGATGCAGAAGTTTGGGTAGTTGACAACCATTCCTCTGACGGGTCGTTAGAAATGGTTAAAAACAGCTTCCCTGCTGTCCGGCTGATTGCAAGCAAAGACAACCTCGGTTTTTCAAAAGGAAACAATCTTGCCATCCGGCAATCAGAAGGAGAATATGTGCTGCTGTTAAATCCCGATACGGTGGTGGCGGAAGATACCTTCCAAAAATGTCTTTCATTTATGGATTCCAATCCCAATGCAGGTTCATTGGGTGTGAGAATGCTGGATGGATCCGGGTTGTTTCTACCGGAAAGCAAAAGAGGCCTCCCCTCCCCCTGGGTTTCATTTTGTAAAGCCTTTGGGTTGGGTTCCTGGTTCCCTGAATCTGAGCTGTTTGGCAAATATTACCTGAGTTATCTTCCTGAAAAACAAACACATGATGTAGATGTACTTTCAGGAGCCTTTATGTTTTTAAGAAAAACGGCTATTGAAAAATCAGGCTTGCTCGACGAGGATTTTTTCATGTATGGGGAGGATGTCGATTTAAGTTTCAGGATTCAAAATGCCGGTTTTAAAAACTATTATTTTCCGGAAGCAACCATCATTCATTTTAAGGGAGAAAGCACCAAAAGAGGAAGCATATCCTTTGTCATTCATTTTTATAAAGCCATGTTGCTTTTCTCTAAAAAGCATTTTAGCAACAGCCGGCTATTTTCTATTTTCATCTATTTAGGCATTGCCGTAAGGGCGGTTCTGGCCCTTGTTAAGCGATTTTTTGATGCATTTGGGCCGGCCATTCTGGAGTTTATTGTCTCCTTTATCGGAATGGCCTTTATTAAAAACTGGTGGGAAGTCAATTTTAAAGGAGTTCCGGGCATGTATCCCGATTATTTTATCGAACTGCTGATTCCTGTTTATTTGTTGGTTTGGATTGGCAGCACAAGACTTGTAGGGCGCTATTCCAACAAATATGGCCACGAATCCATCATCAAAGGCATTGCACTCGGCACTTTTTTGATTTCCGGTGTCACCAATTTTTTTGATGATTACCGGTTTTCAAAAGGATTGATTCTGATAGGCAGCGTCTGGACCTATATCGTGGTGACCATTGGTTATATCTTTGGACAGTGGTACACCTATGGAAAATCTACCATCAATCTCAATGGGAAAAAGCGTTGGCTCATTGCCGGCGATGCCGATGATTTTATACAGGCTTCCAAAATATTAAGGCAGTTTGATGACCAGATTCTTGTTTCGGGATGGATTGGCAGTGGCGGCGTTTCCACTTCTGAACCGGAACAACTGGGAACCCTGGAGAACTTGCAGGAGCTTTCTTTCAGACTTGGCATAGACCATGTTTTGTTTTGTCTGAAGGGTTTGGGCGGAAATATTGCGATTGAAACCATAGACCGGTATAAAAAACTGAACATCCGGTTTTCATTTCTTGCGCCAGGGGCCGGGTTTGTGGTGAGCAGCAGCCAGAAACACGACAGAGGCAAAGTTTTTCAATCAGAAAACATTCCAGTTTTGATTCAGCCTTTTAACCGAAGAAGAAAAAGACTTGCAGACATCTTTCTTTGCATGGGGCTGTTCATTCTGTTTCCATTGGCCATAGCGAAAGGCGCAGACTTTACAGGGCTTTTCAAAAATATGGGCAGAGTGTTGACGGGTAAAAAATCATGGCTTGGCCTTGCGGAAAATCACCTCAAATCCTTTGGGTTAAAGGATGGTATCATCACGATGAAAGACCTGGCTGGAACGGCAGCCGAACCAAGCCTGATAAAAGCTTTGGACAATGTCTATGTGCAGGAGTTTCAGATGGAAAAAGAAATCTGGACAGTGCTGAAAAACCTGGGGAAATTGGGAAACCAGAATCGGGGATAGAAAATATCATTCACCGTGGGGGATGTTCCCACCAGACACCCAAACCCGTCTGATTAAGACATCCGCCAGGAAACTAATAAAATGGTACCGTGGTGTATCTTTGCATTTTCACCTAAGCCACATTGGATAAGGGCAACTTTCCTTTAGAATAACGGTATTTTCGTTTAAAAAATTGGTCTCAAAGAATTTCGAAGGCATCACTTGCCTTTACCTCGACAAAGGCATCATTCATAAAGTTCGGGTAAGCCGTTTTTCAGAAACGGAAGAACATCTGGTGCTTACACTCACACCTTTGGATAATATCTTCGCCACAGAAAACGACGACGATGAATTGACATACAATGTCGCCGGTTATCCGAAACAGCCCTTTGATTTCGGTGGGGAGAAAGCCGGCATCAGCTTAAACAAAGGCATCCTTTCCGTGCCCTTTTGCGGCAGCCTCAACCTCAATGAATTTGCTGTACAGCACTTTGATTACTTCGAACCGGATTTTCACCTGCTCTGGTACAACATTGCGCCGGATAGCGATTGAGGATAATGTTCAAAAAAAATGTGTAATCATCACCGTGGCTGGTATCCCCCGGTTTGGCGAAGAGTTCCTCTTTTTCATTGTATTATAGAAACTTAGCTTCGAATCTGTTTTTTTTCTGTTCGGCAAAGATTTAATCTTTCCAATAGTACATATATTGAAGATCAGGCATGTAACAAAGAGGTGGTTTTGATTCGTGAAGATTGAGAATTGTCGGATTGTAAATAATCCTTCCTGAGGCGCACGCTTTTCTACCATAGCCGACAACCTTACATTTTGCTTATTCTAACTTGAAAAAATATTTCGTCCCGCTGGGACTTAAAAACTTTGGTGGACACGAAATCTATTAATATGTAGCCCCGCTGGGGCTAATCTAAAGTTATTTAGGGCTTGCTGAAAAAGTTAGCCAACAAGCCCCTTATTTATAACTAACTGGCTTTCAAGCCCCTCTCTTTTGGAGAGGGGTTGGGGTGAGGTTAGAATAGGAAATGCCGCTGGAAATTAGAGAATGTTCAAAATTTTGTGTGCAAGGTTTTTTTAGAATTTCCAGCTTAAACCCTACTGTCCGTAGTCTTGCGCAGCGGAGAATACGGACTTTACAAATATGGTAGGGTCTCCGACCCGGAATTCTTCGCATAATCCGCTGTTCGGTATCTTGTATCCCGAACGCAGATACCGAGGATTTGTAATCCTCCACAGTCGGCCTCCATCCCTCAGGCAGTTTGGTTGGCGGATTATAAATCTGCATCATGTGTCGTCCGGGATGCCCTTCGGAACATCCCGGACAGCGAGGTGGTAGTGGTATAAGTATGAATAGGGAACGGAATGCTGCTCGTGGTCGCAATGGAACTACCAGATAATAAGCCGGTCGAGAGTTCGGGATTTCTATTTATTTTGTCCTTCTTGTGTAAACCAATTAAACCAGATACCACATATGGAGAATGCATCTCTGATATCGGAACAACTCAGTGAGATTGAAAGTGTGCGCCATCAACTAATCGAGGATGGGGCATTGATAAAAATTGAAAATTTGTTGCCGGATTTTACCCTTATTCTGGATGTTTCAAAAGTTATCGACTTCCAGTGGGTTCCTTCTCCATTTGGAGATAAATGCCTGCAGTTTTTTTTGGAGGATGAGCAAATGCTCATCATTGCGCCCGATGATTTTGTGTTTGATGTACAGCAGAATTCTATTATCAAGGTGTCAAATCTGCCGCCCATCTGTTCGATTCAGGAGTTGTTGATGGGATTTCAGGATTATCGTCACAATCCGGTTCCCTCCCCGAATTACGATGAAAATGTCGGACTGTTTTATCTGCATCTGTCCATTTTTCGCAGTGCTCAAAGCCATGGCATCGCCATTCCCATGATGGATGAATTGATCCGGATCGGAAAAGCAAATCAAATTTGGATGGATGTTTGATAAAAAGGTCCCTGGTCCCACGCCAAAAATCCGCTCTTCGCTATTCGGGATATCGGATCCCGAATGCAGATACCGAGGATTTGTAATCCAATGTCGTTAAGTTAAGGAGTAATCATAACGGTTTGTAATTCATGTGATAAGGTCTTTTACTGCGGTGTTTTCTTTCGTGTTTGCGCCCAGGGCGTACAATTTCTCTAGTTTTT
>JAIXQU010000116.1 GCA_027485575.1 Cytophagaceae bacterium | reverse complement strand
TGTATTTGAAAGCCAGACAAAAACCAAACTTGGTTCCATTCAGGTAACAGAAGGTGTTTCAATGCGGACATTTATCGGGGATTTTATTAAAAAAGAACTTGATGATTATCTCCACAAAAATTCTGAAGCGGCCAATGCCTTGCAGAAACGAATACTTCAATCAGAAAGAGAAAGAAAAGAAATTGCAGGTGTTCGAAAACTGGCCAATGAAAGGGCTAAAAGAGCAAATCTTCACAACAAAAAACTCAGGGATTGCAGGGTTCATTACCAGGATGAAAAAAATGAGCTCCATCTATACTCTACCTTATTTATTACAGAAGGCGACTCTGCCTCTGGTTCAATCACAAAAAGTAGAGATGTTCAATCGCAGGCAGTTTTCAGTCTGAGAGGTAAACCATTGAATTGCTTTGGGTTAACAAAAAAAATAGTGTATGAAAATGAAGAATTCAATTTACTTCAACATGCCCTCGATATTGAAGATGGAATAGATGGACTGAGATACAACCGAATCGTTATTGCAACTGATGCTGATGTGGATGGAATGCACATCCGATTGTTAATAATGACTTTTTTCCTTCAGTTTTTTCCTGACCTTGTTAGAAATGGACATTTATATATCCTTGAAACGCCGCTCTTCAGGGTTAGAAACAAAAAAGAAACCCGCTATTGCTATACGGATGAAGAAAGATTTGAAGCCATCCGGGTTTTAGGCCCAAAACCGGAAATAACGCGGTTTAAGGGTTTAGGAGAAATTTCGCCCGATGAGTTTGGAAACTTTATAGGTGTGGATATGCGCCTTGAACCCGTAATCTTAGACCAGGAAACCTCCATTTTGAAACTTTTGACTTACTACATGGGAAAGAATACCCCGGAAAGACAAAGGTTTATCATTGACAACCTTAGGGTTGAAAAGGATGATGGAGCCGTAAAAATTCTGGAGGATGATGTGGTTGAAGCCGAATTGTAGTCGTTAGATTACGCCGTTTCTTCCTTTTGCCGGGCCGACTTCCACTTTTTTTCTTGCTCGATGTTAAATTGCTCGTAGGCAAAGTCTGGAATTGAGCCTTCAAAAAATGGAGTTTTTGGAATTGGCCTTTCCCAGTCCAGATATTTCTGTGAGATGGCATACACATATCCAAAGGCCAGGATTGCGAAAAACAGGATTGCCTCCGCTTTTAATAAAAAATTCCACTCCGATTTGTTCCAGCCTATCGGATTGCTTTCCTGTGCCAGGAGGACTGGTGCAATCAGGATAATTTCAACCTCAAAAAGTAAGAAAATAACTGCCGGGAGGTAATATCGAAAATGAAAAGACGATTTGCCAATTGGGATTTCTTCCTCTCCGCATTCATAGGAGGAAAGTTTCTGAGCATTTGGCTTTTGGGTTTGAAGGAGACGTGAAATTCCATAACCGATGGCTACAAATAGCATTCCACCAGCAAAAAAGGCCAAAACCAAAATGTAACCCGAATTCATTGCCCAAAACTAATTCCAAATTGGCTATAATTTCAAACCATACATTGATTAAATTGCCCGCTTTAAGAATAACCCGAAAATGGAATTAAGGGAAACCATTCAAAAACTCAGGAATTACGAAATCAAAATCAGAAAAGCGCTGAATACCCAGATGCAGGGAGATTTTCACTCTGTTTTTAAAGGTTCCGGACTGGAATTTAGCGACATACGGGAATACCAATATGGTGACGATGTAAGAACCATTGACTGGAATGTTTCCGCAAAGGGGCATGGAACTTTTGTAAAAACCTTTAAAGAAGAAAAGGAGCAAACTGTATTTTTTCTGATGGACGTATCCGCTTCACAGGAGGTAGGAAAATTCGGTTCCAAGAAACTGGACATGTGCAAGGAAATATGTGGTGTTCTTGCCCTGTCAGCCGTGAAAGAAGGTAGCCAGGTGGGTGTTATTGGATTCAGCAACAAAAGAGAAAAATACATCAAACCCAACAAAGGCATGCAGCATGCCTATCGGATTATCGCAGAGCTTTATGGCATGAAGCCCTTGTCCACCCAAACCGATCTCAATGCAGGTATCTATTTCACAATGAATATGTTAAAGCGGAAAAGCATTATCATAATTCTTAGTGATTTCATTGACAGAGACTATGACAAAGCTTTGAAAACCATCAGCAGAATGCATGATGTTGTGGTGATTCACTTAATGGATAAAAGAGAAAGAGAATTTCCAAAACTGGGTATTGTCCCATTATTTGACCCGGAGCAAAAGAAAACTTTCTGGATAAATACTTCTCTTCCCGGGTTTACAAGAAACATAAAGCAACAATTTATTTCCAACCAGAACCATTTGGAAGAAATGTGCAAAAAGCAAAGAACAAATTATATATCCATCAATACCACAGATGATTATGTATCTGCACTGATTCGGCTTTTTAAAATTAGAAATGGAAAATAACGGCCAAAATGGAAATCTCAGAGATTGGCACCCTTTGGAATATGCCCATGTTCTGCTATGGTTAATAAAAGATATGTGCTGGGCCCAGGGATGGAAAGAACTCGGTTCCATCATGGTTTTTCCAACCATTCTCATTGCCTACTGGATAACATGGATTCAAAGAAAAAATCAGATAACGCTGGTGCATAACATCGCCATCTCTATTTGGATTTCATCCAACAGCTTATGGATGCTTGCAGAATTTTATCACGCAGAGCCTCTTTTAAAATCCTGGAGTTCTTTTGGATTTGGACTAGGCTTAATTATCCTACTGGTCTTTTATATCAATCTGTTTTTTAGGAAAAAGCCAGAAAAGACCAACGCAAACTAACTTTTTTCGAAATTTCAGGCAAAAAAAAGTCCCGTTTGAAACGGGACTTGGTAAGTTATGCTGTAGTTGAAAAAGACTTTTTCAACTCCTCTACATCTACTTTTTTGATGACAGGAGTAAGGGTCAACTGTTTGATTCGCTTTACGCGTGCATTGGCTTTCGCCTTGTTTCTTCTGTCTTTTCTTTTTAATCGAGTTACACCCATGGTCTTTTCTAAATTGGGCCGCAAATATGGGAAAATGAATTTTGGATTCCAAAAAAATAGAGACTCCTTTTTGAATATTTACAGCCTATTTTTATATTTATTCTGAAAATCAGGGTCATAGGAAACATCTCCGAACAGATGCAACATCATGGATTTACTTAGGCGACTGGTAAAACTGACGAATAAAACGACCATTCCTGCAGAAATACCAAAATAAACAAAGGGGCCTGGATCGTGCAAAAGGACATAAGTAGCAACTCCTGAAGTAGTGAGAATGGCAACATTTAATGCATAATTAAAATACATGCCACCCTCAAAAAAACCAGGCTCTCTTTCAAATCTTAAATTGCAAACAGGGCAATACACATTTGCCCTTCTTCCAAATTTGATATGGAAGCCACTATTGGTAAAAATATTTCCTTTTCTGCATCTTGGGCATTTACAAGCCAACATTGCCTGAAATTTGGATATGGCCATCAATTCCCTCTGTTTAAAAAATTAAGAATGCAAATAAACCAGGAAGTTATAGTCCAATCTGCAATTTGATTTCAAAAAGTCTATTTTTGCATTTTACTTTCGCTGGAAAGCCACATATTGAAGTCACTCCTCAGCTTAAACCATTATTTTTTCAGATACAAGTACTACCTCATTTTAGGAATTGTATTTGTAATTCTCTCCAATCTTTTTGCCATTTATCCTGCTCAATTGGTCAGACAATCTTTCGACCTTGTAGCAGGCAACATCCAGGAGTATAAAAAACTAACTGAACCAGAGGCTAAAAGTCTGTTTTACTCAAATTTTGAGACCGCTGTAATCAGATATGGACTATTGATTGTGGCCATGGCTTTACTTCGGGGACTCTTCTTATTTTTCATGAGGCAAACCATTATTGTGATGTGCCGCCATATTGAATTTGACCAAAAAAATGATATTTACAAGCAGTATCAAAGGCTCCCACTTAGGTTTTACAGAAAAAACAATACCGGAGATCTTATGGCACGCATCTCAGAAGATGTGAGCAGGGTGAGAATGTACACCGGCCCGGCCATCATGTATGGCATTAACATGGTTGTATTATTTATTATGGTAATCAGTTATATGGTTTCTGTTAATGCCGAGTTTACAATGTATGTGCTTTTGCCACTCCCATTTTTGTCGATTTCGATTTATTTTCTCAATAACAAAATAGAAAAACGCTCTGACCAGATTCAGAAAAGCCTGTCAAGACTTTCAACTTTTGTACAGGAAGCATTTTCAGGAATCCGGATTCTCAAGGCATTTGGAAAGGAAAAGGAATCGGTATTGAACTTTGCTTTAGAGTCTGAAGAATACCGAAACCGGTCCATTCAACTGGGAAATATCAATTCCTGGTTTGCTCCCATTATTATGTCATTGATTGGCTCCAGTTCTATTCTCACAGTTTTTATTGGTGGTCAACAGGTAATTGCAGGAAATATTAGCCTTGGAAATATTGCTGAATTTCTGATTTATGTAAATATGCTGACCTGGCCGGTGACCTCTTTGGGTTGGGTTATGAGCATCGCTCAAAGGGCTGCAGTCAGCCAAACCCGGATTAATGAATTTCTGAATTTTGAAAACGATCTGGTTTCTGAAAAATCTTTAACCGTAGAGCTGAAAGGTAAAATCGAATTCAAAAACGTGGGTTTTACCTATCCGGATACCGGAATCATTGCGCTTAAAAACATAAATTTCAATGTAAACCCAGGGCAAAGTATTGGAATTCTGGGTTCTACCGGCTCAGGAAAATCTACCCTTGCCAACCTGATTTGCCGCCTTTATGATGTTTCTGAAGGCCAAATATTGATTGACAATGAATCCATCAAAGATTTCAATCCTGGGTTTTTAAGGAAACAAATGGGATATGTCCCACAGGATGTTTTTCTATTTTCAGACACCATTCGCCACAATATTTCATTTGGCAACGAAAATCTTACCGAGGAGAATATGATTATTGCCAGTAAGCAGGCCGATTTATATGACAATGTAATTGGGTTTGAAAAAGGCTTTGACACCATAATCGGAGAAAGGGGAATCACGCTTTCAGGGGGACAAAAACAAAGAGTATCAATCGCGAGGGCATTGGCTTTGCATCCAAAGGTTTTAATCCTTGACGATTGTCTTTCTGCTGTGGATACAAAAACAGAAAACTCCATTTTGGGGCACCTAAAATCTGAAATGCAAGGAAAAACCACCAT
>JAIXQU010000070.1 GCA_027485575.1 Cytophagaceae bacterium | reverse complement strand
TGAGGCTTCCTAAGCTTTTCCAATCTTCAAAACCCGCATAGATCCAAGCAACTCAGAAACAATTTCCTGTTCCTTTCCATTCACTTTGACAAGCATTCTATTCTTAGTTTTTTCTAAAACGGTAATGGAAAAATTGGGCGTCAGACCCTCCTGCCAAAGCAAGGCCATAACATGTTCATTGGGTTGGGTGGTTACCACCAAAGCTTTATCACCAACCTCCAGAGATCCCAGGAAGAGTTCTTTGTTGGCATTGGTTTGAGGTATGTAGGCGCCATGTGGATCTTTTAGAGGTCGGCCCATTTCTACCTGGATTTCATCAATCAACTGAGGGGTGAGGAAGTGCTCCAGCTGTTCAGCCTGAAGGTGTACCTGACTCTTGTCATATCCCAGGGTTTCCACCATGAATTGCTCCCATGTTCTATGGGCACCCATTAATTCAAATCCTCTTTTTAATCCGGAACCTGTTAAAGTCCATTTTCCGGATTTTTCTTCAATCCAGCCCAATTTAAAAGCACCTTCCCAGATGGTTTTCCACATGGAATTTGACCAGCCCATTTTCTGTTGAATCGCAAATAAATCCGGTTCTTTTTGGTTGCCCTGACTCACCATGGCTTTCAGTAAATCATCCATTTTCATGGCCTTGCTGGCTTGCTGTCTGTTGAGCCAGATACTGAGTTTTCCTGTTCCAGGTGCAAAGAATATGGCCATCAGATAAATAAATGCGCCTACAACATTCATGGCTGGTCCGGGCGTAATGTCCAGCCAGAAGGCAATTAAAAAACCTGAAATGGTGCAGGTGACTCCTATCAAAGCCGAAATCACGAGCATGACGGGTAGCCTTTTTGTTAAAGTATACGCCGTGGAGGCAGGCATTATCAACATGCCCACAACGAGGATAACACCAACGGATTGCATGCAAGCCACCACCGTAAAACTCAAAAGCAACATCAGAAAATAGTGGATTACTTTGGTGTTAACACCCATGGCTTTGGCCAGAGTTGGGTCAAAAGTGCTGATGAACAGGAATCTGTAAAGGGTGATGCTTGAAAAGACCACAAAAACGGCAACAAGGGACGTTAGCCAAAGATCCTGTGGAGTGATGGCAAGCACATTCCCGAATAAAAAATCTTTTAAATCCAGGTGAACACCTTCCTGGCGGGTAAGAATGGAAATCCCGATCACACCCAGAGAAAACATGGTGCTAAAAACCACACCAATGGCAGCATCTTCTTTTGATTTTACATTGGTTTGAATGTAGGTTATTAAAAAAGCCGCAATTAATCCAGCCACTACCGAACCGGTAAAAAAAGCCAGAACACTTTGTCCTGCAATCAGGAAGCCAACAACAACGCCGGGTAAAATGGCATGAGAAAGGGCATCACCCACCAAAGCCATGTTTCTTAAAAAAATAAAGCAGCCCAAAATTCCACACATCAACCCGACTAAGGCTGAAGCTTCAAGGGCACGAATGGCGTAGTCATATTGAAAAAGATTCTCCATTTCTGATTTTATCCAATTCCTGGTTTTATCAATTGCAATGCTTTCTGAAGCAACGTTACTTTTCCGGAGTAGGTTGCCTGAATATTTTCTTCTGTAAATACCTCTTCTACCGGACCGCAGGCTATGATTCTTTGGTTTATCATCACCAGTGCATCAAAATAGCTCCTGACTTTTGTCAGATCGTGATGCACAATCAAAACCATTTTTCCGTTTAAAGCGAGGTCTTTCAGCAGTTTCATTAAAATTTCTTCGGTGGCATGATCCACACCAACAAAAGGCTCGTCCAGAATGAAAATTTCGGCCTTTTGGCACAAAGCCCTTGCCAATAAAGTCCTTTGAAACTGCCCACCGGACAGTTGTGCAATTTGCCTGTCTTTCAATTGTCTGATTTCCAATTGGTCAAGCACTTGCTCAAATTGAGAAATCTGAAGTTCAGATAATTTCCCCATTCCTTCCTGGCCAGGAAAAAAACCCAGTTTGACCACATCACTTACAGTTGCAGGAAAGTCCATATCAAATTCCTCTTTTTGAGGCAGATAAGCTATTTGTCTTAAAAACTGAGAAAACGGTTTTCCATGAATCAGAATATTACCGGAAAGAGGTTCGTAAAGGCCAACAATTGTTTTGACCAGCGTGGACTTTCCGGAGCCATTTGCACCTAAAATTCCATAGAGTTTTCCTGGTTTTAACTCCAGAAACAAATTGGAAAGGATCATTTTCCGACCGACCATGACCGAAAGATTTTTGATTTCAAGTTTGTAATCCGTCCAATTGACCTCATTTTTGAATTTGGGATAGATGTTCAATATAACCCAAACGAAAGCGAGACCAAAAGCAATGAGCACCACCAAGACCAGACCAAGTGGTTCGCTCCAACTTGTAGCCATGTTGGAGGTAGGAACGGCGTTCAATGCATTTGAAATGGTTTTAACATTGAAGAGCATCATGCCAATATAATTTTCTGCTTCCGAACCTTTCGGGCCAAAAGAATCCGTAAAAAGTTTTCCTCCGATTTTGATTCCCAGATCTTTAGCTAACTGTTGAAGAATTTTTGGGTTTATAGCCACCTCGACAAAAATTGCCGGAACTCCGTAGTCCTTGATAATTTGAATCAGATGGTTGATGTCCTTCAAACTCACATCTGCATCCGTAGAAGTTCCCATGATGGATGCCACTTCAAAATTATAGGATTTTGAAAAATACCGGAAGGCATCGTGGCTGGTAATCAAATACCTTTTTTCTTTTGGGATGGATTCAATCCATTTTACAATCTGTTCTTCTACCCGGTTCAGCTTCAGAATATAAGCATCCGCATTTTTGTGAAATTCCAATGCATATTCAGGATATGCAACCGAAAGAATTGAATCAATGGCTTTTACATACAAAATCGCATTTGGAACGCTCATCCATGCGTGGGGGTCAAAAGAATTGTGGTATCCTTCCGCTACGATGGGCTTTACCAAATCTGAAACAACCCCAATTCTGGCATTGGAACCTGCACTGGCAATCAACTTATCAAGCCAGCCTTCGAGGTTGAGCCCATTTTTTAATATAAGGTCAGCCTCTGAAATGGTAGTGGCATCACCTGGACTTGGTTCATAGGTGTGTGGGTCAGTGCCTGCTGGTAAAAGTGAAATTACATTGAGTTGACTTCCAGCTACCTGCTGAGCCATGTCGGCAATAATATTAATGGTTGCCACTACTCTTGGAGGGGTAGCAAAACCACTTTGGTTGCTGAAAAAGTAAAAATAAAATAAGCAGAAGCAGACCTTCTTCATAATATTTAGGCAAATCTAACTTATAAATTTGGTTGGCCAAATTTTTGTAGTTTTCCATCCTTAAATCGTAGCTTTAACCCAAAAGTTAAACAAAGGATTCGCCCGTTTCAAATTGAAAACTGCTAACCTTGCATTTCCAGATTATAACCTCTACTTAAAACATCAGGAATGCTTCCCAGGAAATTATCTTCTTTTTTATTTATTATTTTCATCCTAAGTTGTTATCAGACAATTGCCTATAATATAATTCCTAAACCCTGGAAAGTTAAGTATTCAAAAGGTCAATGTCAATTTGATCCCACCTGGAAGTGGTCTGTGACAGGAGATTCCATTTCGGAAATACAAAAAATGTATAACCAGTTTCAGGTTTGGGCAGATAGTTCTGCCACAGGTTTTTTTAAACCATTGGAAACTTTTGAGCCTTGTCCACGGCTGGTAAAAATTCAACTCGTCAGAAAGGAAAAAGAACTCGGAGCAGAAGGCTACCGAATCAAAATTGATAAGAGCGAAATAGTGGTTGAAGCCCAATCATTGCGAGGGCTTTATTATGGATTGCAAAGTTTGAAACAGCTTTCATTTCAGGCATTCCACGATAAAAAAAGTTTACCTTGTGGTGTAATTAAAGATGTGCCCAGGTTTTCCTGGAGAGGAATGCATCTGGATGTAAGCCGCCACTTTTTTACTGTCAGGGAAATTGAGTGTTATCTGGAAATGCTAGCCCTTCATAAAATGAATGTTTTTCATTGGCATTTAACCGATGATCAGGGTTGGAGAATGGAAGTCAAAGCCTATCCACGACTTACGGAAATTGGTTCGGGCCGGGAACAAACCATGATTGGCCACTATTATGACAAACCCAGAAAGTTTGATGGCAAGCCTTATGGAGGATTTTACACCCAGAAAGAAATCAAACATTTGGTTCAATTTGCGGCCAGCAGGATGATAACCGTAGTACCCGAAATTGAAATGCCCGGCCATTGCCAGGAAGTGATTGCGGCTTATCCTTCTCTTGCAAGTCAATTGGATTCTGTTCCGAAAGTGCTAACGGTTTGGGGTGGGTCTGACCATATTTTAAGTCCTTTTCCCGCCACTTTTGTGTTTTTAAAAAAGGTTTTGGATGAAACCATGGCAATATTTCCTTCTACTTATATTCATATTGGTGGAGACGAAGCCATTAAAAAGCATTGGAGAAACAGCCCAAAGATTCAAAAAATGAAAGACAGCCTTGGGTTAAAAACTGAAAATCAACTCCAAAGCTGGTTCATAGGTCAGATAGATAAATACCTGGTTTCTAAAGGAAGAAAGATGATGGGTTGGGATGAAATTTTAGAAGGAGGCCTTGCTCCAAATGCGGCCGTTATGAGTTGGCGGGGCGAAAAGGGTGGAATTCAGGCAGCTAAAATGAAGCATAATGTGGTGATGACTCCCGGCACCCATTGCTATTTTGATAAATATCAGCATGAACCAAAAACGGAAGAGCCACTGGCGATAGGTGGAATGATTACTTTGGAAAAAGTGTATTCTTATAATCCTCAGCCGAATGATTTAAATCCGGAGGAAAAAGCGTATATTTTAGGTGCGCAGGGAAATGTTTGGACAGAGTACATTCCGGATTTTAAGCAGGTTCAATACATGTGTTTGCCCCGGATGGCTGCCCTTTCTGAAGTAACATGGTCAAAAGATGAAACCAAATACTACCCTGATTTTCAAAAAAGAGTGTCATTGCTTTCTAAAATGTATGGTGCGTTTGGATGGAATTTTTGCCGGAAAGATGTGATGAAACTTTAAGGGGCTGTCTCAAAAGGCTTTAGTGCATTTCGGTTGCCAAATTTTATTTGGCAGTACTGGTCCCAGCGGGACCTAATATTTGTAGAATACAAAAACAAATGTGTTAAAGTGCCGAAGGTACGAAATATAAAAACTGCCTATTTCGTACCTTACGGCACTTTTTGCTATGCTGTTTATTAAACAACTACCGATAGTTGGGTCGCCAAGGCGGACTAAAAAATTATGGCTAACCAAATTTATTTTACAACTATTTTTCAGTTAGACCTTTTTGGACAGCCCCAGGGCATAAAGTTCTATTGCTTAATGATTTGAACTGGTTTTAAACTTAACCCGTATAAAAAGTAAACCCCGGGTTTTAAACCCTTCACATTGAGCTTAATTTGGTATAAATCTATTTCTTTCTCAATCCAAACTTCTTTTCCTGAAATGTCTTTAAGTTTAATTCCCTGAATTTCCTTCTCAGGGTTTTTTGAGCTGGTAGTGATATAATCATGGCATGGATTTGGCCAAAGCCTGGGTTGAATAGTTAAATCCTCCGTTTGAATAAAAGTAAGGACTGCCAACTGGGATAAGGTGTTCTGATATCTCGTGGATAAAAACGGTTTTATACCATAGGGTGAATGTGTATCTACTGTTCCTGTAAATCCTAAATTGAAGGAAGCCATGGTATATCCATAATCCAAACTCCGGTAAGTGTCAGCGGCAGCTGCTGGAGTGATGAGCGATTTGAGGTAATCGATTCTGGGATTTAATGAATCCGGATTGGTAAAGTATCTGGTCATTGTGTCCAGATATGCATAGAACCTGTTTCTCAAAAGGGGAGAGGCAAGCAGTTTTTTTACCAACGGTCTTGGTTCCGAACTTTCCCAGGTGCTGCAATTTCTTGTGGCCCAATCCTTGTTCACCCAATCTATTCCAAAAGTATTGTCAGTGTCGTATGAAATGAATTCAAACCTGCCTGTCTGGAGGTTGTGGTACAAAAAATAGTTGTTTTTATTGTAGCCATAATTGTCCCAGTTTCCAGTGGCTATATCCAGCGCATAGGCTTTCAAAAATCCATTGATGTTTAAAATAGAATCTGCCACAACTGGAATCTGGGCGGTAGAAGTGGTGTTTATCCTGGTGATAAGCTTGACAAAAAAAGTGTAATCATCACTAGTTTCATTGGTTTCCAGACTATAAGCTCGGCCGCCAGTTGCACTCCCACTGAAAATATTTTTATACAATTGTTGGTTTTGGCCCAGATAAGCAAGGTCTGCAGGATACGTACATTTGTACAGGTTGCCATTGTTTTCCGGAAAAACTCTTTTCAACCAATCCTTGTCAAATTCTTCTAAACCCGTATAAAGTCCGTAGTATTGACCATTGATGTACAGTTTGAAAAAGGCAGTCCTTCTGTTTTTCATTCCCGCTTTGTTCCAGACCTCATAAAAAAGTTTCTCCCGAATCATGGTTGGGTCATTGTGCTGGCCATTGAGGTTTAGTTTTTTTACTTTCCTGTATCTTCTTCCGGAAACGAATTCATTAAAACTGATTTTGAATGACTTTTTTGCGGCAAATCGGGAAGTGTTTCCTCTGAGCCTGAATCCGATATCAGAAATGCTGTCCGTCCAATCCTCATTTCCAAAAACCATTTTGGCTTTCAGATATTGGGTGGAAGTGAGATTGCTGTACAACCAGGCCAGCGAATCGGGATGGATTTGAATTTTGATTGTATTCACTCTTGAGTTGTCAAAAAGTGAATCAACCTGCCCAAATGAAATTTGGAAATAAGTGACGAGGAACAAAAAGATAAAGCAGGTGCGCATCCAATGGTAAAAGTAAATGGAATTAAATAATATTTTGCCATGAACAGGCTTTGAAGTGCCCACTATTTTTTCAAAAAATTAATCCCCCAGACCCATGTCTAATAAAAACCAGCATCGAAATTCAAAATTTTCTTTATTCTTGTGCACTTCTGATTTTAATATTCCTTTTTTACCTATGGATTTTGAAGGGGCTAAAAAATTCATTCTGCAAAAGCAAAATGAAGAACTTCCTGCCGATTTGGCCTACCATGATATCTTGCATGTAGAAGATGTATACAGAGTCACTTTGGTTTTGGGCGAAATGGAAAAATTGGACACCAGGGCCCAGAATTTGGTTTCAATGGCGGCACTTTTTCATGACTCAGGTTTTATTCTTAACAGGAATAACCATGAGGAAGTTTCCTGTGAATTTGCCCGAAAATACCTTCCGGGTTTTGGATTTACGATGGAAGATACTGAAACCATCTGCAAGATTATCCTTGCGACAAGAATGCCAGTCAAGCCCACAACCCTTTTAGAGCAAATCATTTGCGATGCCGATTTAGACTATTTGGGTAGGGACGATTTTGAATTGATAAGTTCCAAATTGTATCATGAATTGTTCAGTAACAGTTTGGTAAACAGTGTGCAGGAATTTGATTCCAGGCAAATTTTGTTTTTTGAATCACACCAATATCATACCCAATCGGCCAACCAAATGCGAAAAGCCAAAAAGGAAGAAAATCTTCAAATTATTAAATCCAGAATTGTAGGAAATCATTAAAAATGACCATTTCTAATAAAACAAGGATCGTACTTGAGGATATTGGATTTTCAACGGCTGGCGTTCTTTTGAGTGCATATGCCCTGAAGGGTTTTCTGGTGCCGAACCTGTTTTTAGGAGGAGGCATTACAGGTATTTCAATTCTGCTCAATCAGTTCTTTCATTTCAATCTTTCTATCATTCTGGTTTTGGCCAACCTTCCATTGGTCATTGTGGGGGGATATTTGGTAAACAAACGCTTTGCCTTTAAAACATTGGCATGCATCATTGGCCTGGCACTTTGCATGGAGTTTTTACATTTCCCCAAAGCCACATCTGATCCTTCACTGATTTCAGCTTTTGGTGGCGTATTCCTTGGTTTTGGTATAGGATTGGCCATGAAAGGCGGTTGCGCATTAGATGGCATTGAAATCATAGCCCTTTATACCATCAGAAAAAGTGGCTTCTCTATCAGTGAAATCATTTTTGCCATCAACGTGGTTATCTTCCTTGTGGCTGCATTCAGTTTTGGTATGGACATTGCGCTCAATTCAATTTTGACATACTTTACTGCTTCTCAGGCCATTAATTTTGTCGTAGAAGGTATGGAAGAGTTTACCGGAGTCACCATCATCTCCGGACAAAGTGAGGCCATCAAAAGGTCTTTGGTAATGGACTTAGGCAGAGGAATTACGGTTTATAAAGGAGAAAGAGGTTTTATGAAAAGCAGTTTCGATGTCAGCCAGGACTGTGATATTATTTTTACCGTAATCACCAGGTTGGAGGTGAGAAGGCTAAAGAACCTTGTGTATAAAATAGATCCCAAGGCCTTCGTGTTTACAAACTCCATAAAAGAAGCGGCAGGTGGGGTATTGAAAAGAAATAGAGCGGAGGTTTAAACTCTGGTTGAAACCAAAGTAAATCTGAATGTTTATTTTGTAAGAGGTTTTGTGAAAAAATTAAAATCGCTTACGATTTTGTAAGCGAAATTGTTGTAAGTGGTTTTTTTGCTTACAGGGAAAGTGCTTACAAGAAATTTGAAGAGGGTTTGGTTTAGATTTTTATCAGGGTCAATTTCTGAAAACCATGCATGTAGAAACTAAGTTTCTAAAACACTCCGACGTAGAGTAACTCTACGCCGAACCAAGACGTGTGCGCCTTGGGTACATTTACAATCCCGCAACACACCGTTCACATATAAAACTCTGCAAGTTCCAAATGGCTTTTTCGAGCCCCATGCTATTCGACATTTGCAATGTCGAATCCTTATCGTAGGACGTGTGCGCCTTTGGGGTATTTACAATCCACAACACACCATTCAAATTTAGAACTCTGCAAGTTCTAAAAGTCCTTTTCGCACTCCATAAATTGCTCCGCAACTGCTCCATAAATATTCTTCTTCTTTTTCTACCAATCCTGCCCGAACAGGGTTGAGGTGGATATAATTCATTTTGGTATCAAAGAAAGGTTTAGTCCTGATTTCTTCTCCATGATAGCCCGCCTCCCAAAACCAGATTTTATCATCTTTTTTTAAAAGCAATTGCAACCATTCTCTACGACTTTCTTTCTCATTGCTTTCAATCGCTTTTACTAAAACCTTGGCTGTGTGTTTTTTAAAGTCCCGGATCAGGTCAGCAAGATTGCCAGTATCTACAGAAATAATTAAATGGCAATGGTTGCTCATCACTACCCAGGCATAGATTTGTAAGCCTTTGTTTTGTTGACAGTATTTTAAATTTTCAAGAAGTAGATCTACGTAAACGGCTCTTGAAAATACATCCACCCATTGATGAACAGTAAATGTTACGAAATAAACACCTCCTGGGTCATAAACCCGATACGTTTCTGCCATAAAGTAAAAGTAGGGAAATTTCTAAAAAAGTAGCGTTGTCGGATTGAAAATGCTCCTGAGGCGCACACAGTCCTGCGATTTAGCTTCTCGATTGCAAATCGAGAAGAGCAGAAATATAAAAACCCACAAATTGGTGGAATAGATGGTGCTGGTGTTGTATAAGAAGTTGGACAAAATGTAAAAGATTTCTCTATGGGTGACAATGTTATTTTTTACCGATTGTTCAGTGACATTGGAACTTGGGCAGAAGAAATTACCATTCCTGCAAACTATTGTGCAAAAATTCCAACCAACATAGACGTTAAGGAAGCAGGAACAATTGCTTTACCTTTACTAACAGCTTATGATAGTTTGACGCAACTAAACGCAAAGAAAGGAGATAAATTACTTATTCATGGAGTTGGCGGTGGTGTAGGTTTTCAGGCATTGCAAGTAGCCAAACAAATGGGACTTTTTGTTATTGGCACAGGTAGTCAATCAGACAAAGCGGTTTTGGACAAAGCAGGACTTGATCAATTTATCGACTACAAAACCCAGGACTTTTCGCAAGTTTTAAGAATCAAAGAAGTAGATTATGTTTTTGATGTGCTTGGGGATGAGATTCTAAAAAAGTCAATTGCTTTGCAACCTAAAAAAGTGGTTTCAGTAAAGTTTGTGGATACTTCAAATATGCACAAAGCAGGAGTGAATTTGCCAGGAATTATGAAATTGTTGATGAAAATGATGATGGGAAAATTCGTAAAACTTGCACAGAGAAATAAGGTGGAACTCATAGGGCAAGTTACAGGAGCTAATGGAAAAATGTTGCAAAAAGCAGTTGAACTAATAAGTGTAAACTATATTTCAAGAGA
>JAIXQU010000020.1 GCA_027485575.1 Cytophagaceae bacterium | reverse complement strand
TGCTAAGTGGTTCCGGAAATATTCAGGGAATCAATTCTGCCGGAACTACAATCAACGCACTTGGAGTTGGTGTCAATCAATTTGTGTGGACAGTAACCAATGGAAACTGCCCATCAGATGCGGATACAATAAGCATAACAAGAATTGAATCAGTTGGTCTTTCCAATGCAGGACCCGATCAAACCACTTGTGATAGCAATACTGTGATGCAAGCCAATACTCCAGGAGTGGGTGTCGGCAGCTGGATATTATTGTCAGGGACAGGTACCATCCTAAATCCATCCTCGCCCAATACTTCAGTTAACAATCTTGGAGTTGGAACGAATGTGTTGATTTGGACGCTATCCAATGGAATTTGTGCGGCATCTTCCGATACAGTAGTTGTCGTTAGACAGGCTGCACCTGGAGTTTCTCTGGCAGGGGAGGACCAAAACATTTGTAGCACCCAAGCCACGTTGAATGGAAATGTTCCGGCTGTTGGAACCGGTTTATGGACAATTGTAACAGGAAGCGGAACGATATCCAACCCGACGCTTGCCAATTCAGTAGTTTCCGGTTTGAATCCTGGAAATACGGTTTTGGAATGGGCAATATCCAATGGAAATTGTCTGGTCCGAAGAGATACTGTAGTACTTTCAGTAGGCACGCCACCAACTCAGGCCAATGCCGGTCCGGACCAATTGGTTTGTGGAACCGCTGCAACATTGGCTGCAAATGCGCCAACTGTTGGAAATGGAACCTGGACTTTGGTTTCGGGGTCTGGTAATCTTACAAATGCCTTGAGTCCCAATTCTGGAGTGACAGAATTGAATGCAGGTCAAAATGTGTTTGTCTGGAATATAACCAATGGAACTTGTCCGGTTTCAAGCGATACGGTTTTGATTACTTCAAGTCCTGGCCTTACTGCTGTTGCTGGAAATGCACAAACTGTTTGTGGCGATTCGGTTCAATTGGGTGCCGTTAAGCCTGCGATTGGCGTTGGCCGATGGGAATTGGTTTCGGGTACAGGTATCATAGCTCAACCTGACTCTGCAAATACCAAAGTTTTTGGCTTGACCCCGGGAAGCAATACTTTCCGATGGATTGTTTCCAATGTAGTCTGTCCATCTGATACCGATTTGGTGGCAATAACCTCGGTTTCCTCCCCAAGTCCGGCATTGGTTGGTGCAAGTCAAAATATTTGCGGCACTACAGCAACACTTTCAGCAACTACAGTTACTACAGGTGTAGGTTCATGGTCGCTCATATCCGGAAGTGGTATTATCTCTGATTCTTTGTTGGTTAACCCTGTGGTCACCAACCTGGGAATTGGAGCCAACGTTTTCCGATGGACCGTAAGAAATGCACCTTGTCCGGCAAACTTCGATCAGGTCACCTTTACAGGCAACCCAATTCCTGTGGCGAATGCAGGAGCGGATAGAATTGCCTGCAACGGTCAGGTTGTTTTACAGGCCATTACTGCTTCGGGAGTAACAGGAAACTGGATCCAAACCATTGGAACCGGCTCCATTGTAAGTGCCGGAGAGGATACTACTTTGGTAACAGGCCTGGTTTCTGTGTTGAATCAATTTGTTTGGATTGCCAATCTGGGAAATTGCGCTTCAGCCGATACAGTCAATGTAGTGTTGGTTTCAAATTCTTTGTTGTTGGGTAGAGATACAACCATCTGTGTTGACTCCAGTATTGTATTGAATGCCGGAACAGGATTTGTTTCTTATCTCTGGAGCACAGGAAGTTCTGACTCAACCATAACCGTAAGCGTTGCCGGAACCTATTTTGTTGAGATAGTTACAAGTCAAGGATGTAGTTTCAGGGATTCCATTGTGATAAATGTGGCACCATGTACTGCTGTGAAACCTGCCTTAATGGGAGGACCGGAAATTTCGGTCTATCCAAATCCATTCAGGAATAAAATCCAACTCGAAATCGGAAACCTTACTGAAAGAGAGGTTGAATACAAACTCATTTCAAGTACAGGAGTTGAGGTTCACAGTGGCAAAGCCATTTCCGACACTGGAAAACTGAGCAAGGAAATCACACCAGGTAAATTGCCCAATGGATTTTATATTCTTGAATTAAGTTATGGTGATTCTGTTTTCAGGAAAAAATTAATTCTGGAATAAAAGACAGAAAAACCGTCAATTATTGATGCCAAAAAGCCAGACAGTTTTGTCTGGCTTTTTTTTTCCAGAAAAGTCATTGGAAAATGGCTATCTGCAAACAGGCAGGGGTTCCGGGTCTGATACTGCTGCACAAGGCCAGCGGATTATAAATTTTCTTCAGCAAGTTTTTATGAAGCTTGAAAAGAAGAATTCAAGTTTCTAAAAGTTGTAAGAAGTGGCTTTTGATGAAGAATTTTGAATTATATGAATGGTCAAAGCAGCTATTTTTGTTGCCATTGTATTAGTCCGTGGGACATGAAACCATGCTGAGAAACACAATATTATATAATACTTTTGAGTCGTTTGAAGTCAAAGTGTTTGTAGTCCATAAGGATAGAAAAACTTTTGTGAACTACAGTTAAATTGGTTTCCAATTATTGCATCATCTGAGCAATCAAGCTAACAGAAAAAATACTAAGCAAAAACCACCCCATACATCCCTCAACCACGGCAAGATAACGGGCAATTCCTTTTGCTGTAATTTCTCCATAACCAAGAGTTATAAAAGCATTCATACTGAGTGCCAATCCATTCATTACCCGAACTACAATTCCCCAAAAGATAAAGCCGAACATGTAAACCGTCATAATCAATGAGGCTTTGATCCTTTGATTTTTGGACATTCTGTTCCAACTCAATCTGGCAAAGTCCACCTTCTCAAGCAACCAAAGATGGATATTGAAATATATCATACTGATACGATAATATGGTTTGCTAATCCATGGAATTATGGAAGGAGCCTTCTTGATCGCGTCCTCTAGGTTTAATCTAAAATCTTCAAGTTCAGTAAGTTCCTGCTCATATTCCTTCCGCTTTAAATCTGCCAGATGAGAATCGGAACTGAAATAGCTCAGGTATTTACCTATTTTTTCAATGAAAAAATGGCGTTGCAAATTATCAGGTTCTGAAGGGAATAAGATAAAAAGTCCTGCAAAAATTAAAACCAGATAAAAGGAGTAGATGAGTGCTTTTACTGGATTGGTTCCATAGTCGCAATACCAATCCAGAAACCTGTTAAAATAGAACTCAAACCACGTGTTTATATCCTTATCCTTCTGTGAAATAAGGATTGAATTCTTCGCTCTTTTACTAAACTTATATAGTTTATTGAACGAAGCCTGGTCGCCATTTTCCTTGTAAACATCAAGGAGTTTTCTGTAGGAAGAAATTATGAAATTGATTTCTAGCTCATTGGTTAGAGGACTAAATTCTAGTTTGTGAAAAAGCCAGTTGTCTGGGCTTAGATAGCTCACAATAGGATCTGATTTTAGTTTGGAAATTGGAATTTGTATTCGAAATGGGTCGCTTGGAAATGAGAGATCAGAAAAATCGAACATAGGATTTCCATAACTCGAAATAATTAAATCCTCCTGACAAGCCCCTTTGAATTTTATAGGAGCTAGCAATTGGCAATTTTCAATTTTTATTTGATTGAACACACCTTGGATTATGTTAAGATCCATACCAAAGACTAACGTATCTAGTTGCTTTGTAAAATGTTTTATTGTGCTATTTTTTAAAAAAAGCCATCCGGTTGGATTGACTTGATTGTCCCAGGATGGATGATGGACCCAGACATTTCTAAAGGGGTAGTAGCAAAAACTTTGCAAAAACAAGCAGCTGTCAAAGTAGGCTTCTCCACCACTGAAACCACTTTGGAAGCTTTCAAATTCGGAGTTTTTAACGTGTAGATTGACAAGAAACAAATCGCCAATCAGACTCTTTTTGAATTTGCAATTTGAAATGTCGATTGATTTGGAATTTGGGAACAGATTGAGTTCTTCAGTAAATATGCAGTTATTCAAGCTGTAACCATCCGCCATTACAAAACGGTCCGATTCCTTTCTTTTTGTCGTAT
>JAIXQU010000162.1 GCA_027485575.1 Cytophagaceae bacterium | reverse complement strand
TTGGATAAACGGTAATGTTAGAAGTATCCCGGCCAATGCATCCGGATATAGTATCTGTTACCAATAATCTTACTGAATAATTGGTCGGAATTGATGTGGTATTAATAAGGGTTATAAATGGGTTGGAGATCGTGTCAGCAGGAATTGAGCCGATGGTTGGTTCGAACCATTTATAGGTAAGGTTCGGAATTGGTTCGGCCCCAATTTTTAATTTGTCACCTGTACAAGTTGCAGTATCTAGGCCCGCAAGGGCTTGTGGCAATGGAAAAATTGAAATCTGTTTTTGGTCTTTTCCTTCACAACCATTTGAGCTTCTTACTGTATAGGTTACAATTTTGTTGCCAGTGCCTGCAATTTTGGGTTTGAAGACACCTGCAATATTTATTCCAGGACCGCTCCATTTGCCATTAACCGGAGTGAATCCGGACATCACCAATGAATCCAGGTTGGCGCAAATCGTGTCATTGCGACCAGCGTCTACAATTGGCGAAGACTTTACAAACATGATTCTGATTGCAGAATCAGCACAATTATTTATGGTTACTTTGTAGAGCAATGGTTGTGCTCCTAAAAGTGCGTTTGAAGGAGTAAAAGTTGTTCCTGAAGTGTCAATTCCAGGTCCTTTCCATTTTCCCCCGATTGGGGTGACTCCTCCTAATATTTTTGGAGGGGCACTGGAGCATATAGAATCATTTGCTCCAACCACAACTTTTGGGGCAGTTACAATCGTCATAAAAACTGAGTCAACAGTTTTACAACCATCTTTTTCAAATGTATAGCGAAGAACATGAATTCCGGAATTGGCATTTGTAAAATTAAGGGCACCACCTGAACTAATGCTGATTGACGAACTTGTCCATTTTCCATTGGTACCTGCAGCCGGGCTGAATCCTGTCATTTGATATGAACCAAGATTGCTGCAAAGGGATTGGCTTAAAGGTCCCGCATTGACCAATGGGGGAGCTGTAATTGTCAATGTTCTTGTTCCAGTTCCTATACAACCTTGTGGGCTGGCAGCAGACAAGGTGCAAACATAGGTCCCAATAGGTAAAGCTGAAGGATAAAACCTTCCCCTTGGACTAATACTTGGTCCACTCCATGTTCCTACTGGAAATGCTGGTGTAAAACCATCAAGCAAAACGGAGTCAATTCCATTACAAAAGGATTTGGGATCTCCAGCCTGTATTTGTGGAGCCGGATTAACAGTGATGTTCTTGTCCTTAAAATTCTGACATCTTTTTCCTCCGTTATTCCAATCGAGGAAATAAGTGTAGGTGAGAACATTGAGACCAACAAGACTTGCACTCGGTGTAAAAACACTTTGAGTTCCCACAGCTGTAATTCCAGCACCTGTCCATTCGCCAATTCCCTGAGGGTTGGCTGTCATAGGCGTACTTACAGGTAATCCATTGAGCGCAATCGGAGTTCCATTTTCACAAACTACCCGGTCTTCTCCACCAGTTACGTTTTGAGGATTTGGGTTGGCAATTATTTTTACCTGATCACTTGATGAGCAACCTGTTGTAGGGTCAATGGCAAAAAGTCGGTAAAAATAAGTTACCGGAGCCGCTCCATTATTGGTTAGTGTTATTTTAGCATAAGGTGAGTTGGGGCTGGGGTTTTCTGTAAAGAAATCCAATACACCCGTTGTAGGAATCCAATTAAAGGTCAGACCAGCAAAGGCCGGACCAGGGATAAATCCAGCAGTAACCACATCCTGAGAACAAACAGCAGAATCTAATCCGGCATTTGGAATCGGAGGGACTTGCCTTTCTACTGCAGTCACTGGGGCTGAAACTGTCTTACAGCCATTCGATGTTGAGGTAACTTCAACCGTATAGGTGCCTGCAGAAGTAATAACCAGGCTGTCTAAAGTTCCATTCGGAAATACCGGAATTCCATTTTTGAGCCATTGGTAGGAGAGGCCAATTCCGGAATTTGATTTCAAAATTGTAGGCACCGGATTTGTCCCATCCATACATACCACCACATTGGCCGAACCATTAATGGTCGCATTGGGTGCTACCTGGTTGGTAACTACAACAGCATTCGAAGTTTTAACGCAACCTAAGGAGTCAACACGCACTGAATAGGAACCTGCAGTTGCCGCACTCAAAGTATTTGTAGCTCCAGCAATTGGGTTGTTATTTAAAAACCACGAAAAAGAATTGTAAGTCGCTGGATTCGATGTTGGATTTGCAGTTAAAGTGGTTGGGGAGCCAGAGCATATTGAAAATATACCCTTTATAAATGGATTTGGAGCCTTTCTAATATTCAGATTGGTAATATTAGAAACGGTATTGTCTGAAGCTTTTATGCGGATTTTATAACCACTTCCTGGTGTGATGATGGCTGGGATGTTGACATTAAATGGACTGGCACCTAAAACTCCAAGATTGGTAGGTGTAGCAAAAGAGCCAACAGGGTTGGAGAGTTCAAGGCTGAAAGTTGTGGCTGGAGGATATCCTGTGGCTGTGTAATTTATGCTTAATGGTGCTCCCTGGCAGATTGTTGTAGGTGTGCCGGCATCTATACTAAGAGCCAATGCCACCACATTCCTTATTCTTAGATTATCAATAATTAAACCGTTGTCAATGGCTGGAGCAGGGGCAACAAACGGTTCATTAAACCATCTGAACCCAACCCTTAATTTTGGATTTGAGGAATTAAACCCACTAAAACTTGTTGAATTAATGGGTATCGATTCGATTTGAACAGTTGACGAGGCGCTGTAGGTTCTTATGGTTCTGTCTATCCAGGTTGCTCCATCGGTAGTTGAATATACCAATATCATTCCAGGAGTATTTGTCGGAGAAGCATTATTACATTTCCATGCAAATTCAAGAACTAAATTACTTCCGCTAAAGGCCGTCGCTGGAAAATTTGCCGGCATTCTTGCCACTTTATTGGTGTTGTTGAGCGCTGAGGTGGCATTAAATTTGGTTCCACTAATTTGTACAGGTGGCCCTGGGTTATCACAGCTTCCACCCAAACACGAAATATGAAGGTTTGATGTTCCATCGATATTATCCGGGCCAGAAGTATTAATAACCCAACGATTGGCAGAAACCCCATTAGAAGGTGGAGAGCCACTTATTAAGATATTTCCATCCACATCCAACTCCCAGGCTGGATTTGCAGATGGGATAGAAAAATTTTCTGTGTAAAGAGTTTGACTAAAGGAGGCCAGGCTTAGAAAGCTCAAAAAGTTTAGAAAAACAACAACAAACAGGGCGCAAAAAAATGATTTAACCACAAACGATTATTTTAGAAATTTTAAGAATTTCAGGCAATTATTCCGGAAATGTTCTCAATTAAGATGCAAAAATAATAATTTTAAGCAATTTTATTATAACTCAATTGCTAAAAACTGACTTCGATTTTTCCTTTTCAATTTTGAACCAAAATTGATGTGATAAGTCTGCCTGAATCGTTAAAATGAAGGGTTTTTTCTATTTGAAATTAGAAAAGAATTTCAAATTCAATTTTTATGCATAAAAGATTTTTTTTGCCTTAAACACTTAAAAGCCAGATCTCTAATTATTTTTTTTAATTTTTTTCAAAATACACTTTGTCAAAAATCAAATGAACCCTTATTTTTGCACCCGAATTGTCCGATGGTGTAATGGTAGCACAACAGTTTTTGGTACTGTTTGTCTAGGTTCGAGCCCTGGTCGGACAACTTAAAAGTCACGTTTTCGTGACTTTTTTTATGCGCATAGTTTCATGTGTTCCTTCCATTTCTGAACTGATTTTTGACCTCAATGCGGAGTCGTTGGTCGGTCGGACAAAATTCTGCGTTTTTCCCGATTCTATTTTCAGAGTTCCAAAAATTGGTGGAACTAAAAATCTTGATTTAGAAAAAATATGTAAAATCAATCCCGACCTTATTGTCTCAGCAAAAGAGGAAAACGATAAGTCTCAAATTGATTTTATTTCGAAGGAATTCCCTGTAAAATTATTTGACATACAGACTATTAACGATTCCCTTCAAATGATTATTGAAGTTGGGGAATTAGTAGAAAATCTGGATTTGGCCAATGAAATGGTTTCAAAAATCAAAAATATTGATTTTTCAATTCGAGGTTTAGAACATAAAAAGGTCCTGTATCTGATTTGGCAAAACCCATGGATGACCATAGGCGGTGATACATTTATTGGCGATGTAATTAGAAAAATGGGCTTGGTCAATGTATTTGATTCAAGTAGAAGATATACCATAATTCCCGATATTGAGGCAGTAAGAGAATTGAAACCAGACTATATTTTCCTTTCTTCAGAACCATTTCCTTTCAAGCAAAAGCATCAATTGAAGTTGGAAACATTATTCCCCAAATCAAAAGTTCTATTGGTGGATGGTGCATATTTTAGTTGGTATGGAAGCCGCTTCGTTTATGCAGACAAATATTTCAGGTCGTTGAAATTTTAATAAAAAACAGTTTTCAACCCGAATTTTTTTGCGATTCTGTTTCATTAACTTTTATCTGGTAAATTCGGCCATTTATCCCCTTCAAACGCCTTTCTAAATTTCTTTATGCTTAAAAGTTGGGCTTGTCCAACTTTTCCTTATATCTTTAAACTCGAAAAAAACAGGGAATATTATTTATAAAAATCAACTGAAAATCAAGCGGTAATATAATGATGGACGTAGAGATAAGTTCGCAATTGGACTTAAAGGGAGCACTAAAGCAAGTTTTTGGATTCGACAAATTCAGAGGAAATCAGGAAACGATAATTAATAATTTAATGTCCGGCAAAAATACATTTGTGATTATGCCTACAGGAGCAGGCAAATCACTTTGTTATCAATTGCCGGCAATAGTTCAGGAAGGAACAGCCATAGTAATTTCCCCATTGATAGCCTTGATGAAAAATCAGGTTGATTTATTGAATGGAGTTGGGGTTAATGCCCAGTTTTTAAATTCTACCCTTACCAAAACTGAAATGGCCAGGGTGAAAAAGGAGGTTCTGGCTGGGGAGGTAAAATTGCTTTACGTTGCCCCTGAATCACTAACAAAAGAAGAAAATATCAGCTTTTTAAAGACAGCAAATATCACTTTTGTTGCCATCGATGAAGCACATTGTATTTCCGAATGGGGCCATGATTTCAGACCGGAGTACAGGAGAATCCGGACTATAATCGACATGTTGGGAGAATTGCCCATTATTGCCTTAACAGCAACAGCAACGCCTAAGGTTCAGCAGGATATCCAGAAGAACCTTACCATGGAAGATGCCTCTATTTTTAAATCTTCCTTCAGGCGGCATAACCTTTTTTATGAGATAAGACCAAAGGTAAATGCCAAAAAGCAATTGATGCGGTATATCTTGAACAACAAAGGAAAAGGTGGAATTATTTATTGCCTTTCAAGAAAAAAGACCGAGGAGATAGCTGAATTTTTAAGAGTTAATGGAATAAAGGCCTTGCCTTATCACGCTGGTTTGGATCCAAATACCAGAATGCGAAATCAGGAGCAATTTCTACGTGAAGATTGTGATGTTATGGTTGCAACCATTGCATTTGGAATGGGTATAGACAAGCCAGATGTCAGGTTTGTGATTCACTACGATGCACCCAAATCCCTTGAAGGCTATTATCAGGAAACAGGAAGGGCCGGACGGGATGGTTTGCCATCTGAGTGTTTAATGTTCTTTAGTTATGCCGATATAGACAAGCTTGAAAAGTTTAACAAGGATAAGAGTGTAACTGAAAGAGACAATGCCAGACTTCTTCTGCAGGAAATGACCGATTTCGCTGATTTTTCAGTTTGTAGAGTTAAACAGGTTTTACATTATTTTGGTGAGTATCTTGAAAAGGATTGTGGGAATTGCGACAACTGCCAGAAGCCAGCCGAAAAGTTTAAAATAGAACAAGAGGCCGTCCTGGCATTAAAAGCCATTGAACAAACCGATGAAAGATTTGCAATTCAACACATTGCGGATTTTTGTGCCGGGGTAGAAAATGATTATGCAATAAGCTATGGCCATACCAAACTTGAAATCTTTGGAAAAGGTAAAAATAATACAGTAAAGTGGTGGTATTCAGTAATAAGACAGCTTTCCATTAATGGACTGATTGTAAAAGATCTGGAAAATTTTGGCGCATTAAAGGTGTCAGAATCAGGCAAGAAATTTCTTAGTGCACCATATCCAATTACCATGTCTGTTGACCATGACTTTGCTACCGAGCAAATGGACATTGAGAATGATACAGATGAAAAAGAATCAATTAAGGGCAATGCCTATGATGGTGAGCTTTTTGAATTGCTTAAAGGTTTACGGAAGAAAGTAGGAAAAGATAAAAAGCTTCCGCCATATGTAATTTTCTCAGATGTTGCTTTGGAAGAGATGGCAACAGTTTATCCCACAACTGAACAGGATCTTACCCAGATTACCGGTGTTGGACAAGGGAAAGCACAAAAATTTGGCAAACCCTTCATTGAGTTGATTGCCAAATATGTTAAGGAAAATGAAATTGAAACTGATTTTGATGTAGTTATTAAACAAACTGCCGATAAATCGAAAAGCAAAATCCAAATTATCCAGCAGATTGATAGAAAATTGGACTTGCAGGAAATAAGTGAAAGCCGAAAAATATCAATGTTTGAGTTACTTCAGGAGATAGAGATGATTTGTTTCTCCGGAACAAAATTGAACATAAATTATTATATCGATGGTATTTTGGATGATGATCGGCAGGATGAAATTACAGAGTATTTCATGAATACAGAATCTGATGATATTTCGTTGGCTATCAGTGAGTTTGATGGCGAGTATTCAGAAGAAGAATTAAGACTTATGCGGATAAAATTCCTTTCGGAAATGGGGAATTAATCACGTCAATTTTTCATTCAAACCCTAAGATCAAAACTTTAACTTGATTTTAGGAAACCTATTGTGTTAATTTGCAGTTTAGAACAATTCTAATAATTCCGGAAAATTTATAAAAAATGCGTCAACTAAAGATCAGTAAGCAAATCACCAACAGGGAAAGTCAATCATTGGACAAATACCTTCAGGAAATAGGAAAAGTAGATTTGCTTACCCCGGATGAAGAAGTTGATCTTGCCAAAAGAATACGGGAAGGTGACCAGGCGGCACTCGAAAAGTTAACAAAAGCTAACCTAAGGTTTGTTGTTTCAGTTGCCAAGCAATATCAAAATCAAGGTCTTAGCCTTGGCGATTTAATCAATGAAGGAAATCTTGGTTTGATAAAGGCAGCCCAAAGATTTGACGAAACCCGAGGTTTTAAGTTTATTTCATACGCAGTTTGGTGGATTAGGCAATCTATTTTGCAAGCCTTGGCAGAACAATCAAGAATTGTTCGTCTTCCTTTAAACAGGGTTGGTTCCCTGAATAAAATTTCAAAAACCTTTTCTGAGCTTGAACAGAAGTTTGAAC
Source organism: Cytophagaceae bacterium (assembly GCA_027485575.1). Classification (GTDB taxonomy): domain Bacteria; phylum Bacteroidota; class Bacteroidia; order Cytophagales; family Flexibacteraceae; genus CAMDMI01. Next base: position 29,253 of record JAIXQU010000162.1, on the reverse strand, counting down.
GAGAGCCATCTCCGGAAGAACTAGCTGAAGTATTGGAAGTAAGCACCAATGAAATAGTTGATACTATGAAAATATCTGGTCGGCACGTTTCAATGGATGCTCCATTTGTTCAGGGAGAAGAAAATAGCTTATTGGACGTTTTAGAAAATGATTCAGAGGAAACTCCCGATTCTGACTTAATGGTAGACTCTCTGAGAAAAGAAGTGCAAAGAGCGCTTTCTACCCTAACCCAAAGAGAAGCTGATGTCGTGACCTATTATTTCGGACTTAACGGGGCACATGTAATGACCCTTGAAGAAATTGGAGAGAAGTTCAATCTTACCAGAGAAAGGGTTCGACAGATAAAAGAAAAAGCTATAAGACGTCTTAGGCATACAAGCAGAAGTAAAGCTTTGAAGCCTTATCTGGGATAGTTGAAAACTATAAATGCATAATAAAAAAATCCACGTCAAAAGCGTGGATTTTTTTATTATAATGTTCTCTTAAATATGGAAGTATTTCCAGAATTGTCTTTTACAACCAATTGGAATTCACCTTTTAAAGGTTTTTGCCAGGGCCATGGGTCTGCGTAAATTAAGTGTTGTTTTTTATCCCAAACCATTAAAATCCATTCTCCATTTATTGTGGCCTCAATGTCTTTTATCCCGGAGAGATTGTCATAAATATTAAATCTGCAATTATTTGAATTGCATACCCCTGCACGGATTATTGGTGCAATACTATCTTTCAAATTTTTAAATTTTCCCAGGTACTTGGTATTAGAATACAGGTTGCCATTTTGGTATTCTGTGTAGAGTGATTTATTGAAGGTCCCATTCATGGCTTCAGCATATCCCCTGAATTTTGAGGAATCACTGTTTGAACAGGCGTCACAAGTGCTGGAGATTGTCATTAGGCCTGCCATGGGAATTAATGACGAATTTACCATTATTTCATTTTTTTCGTTTTTCTCTAATTCAAGGTATAAAGTATCAAATAAGCTTTCACCCGGAATTGTTATTCCAGCTTCATTAAACGATGATTTTATCCCTTTTTCAGGACTTATTATTGCTTTAAAACTAAAATGCTTTTTAACTTCTTTGGATACTATTGCAGAGTCTGGAAGACCGTTTTTTAAGTTGTATAGATAAACATATTCAACCCCATCTTTATATTTTGGCTCGAGGTTTATTACTTTCTGGCCTACAAATAGTTGAACCAGATTGTCAGTTTCTGAGCTTCCGTTTGATTTGATTATCAGGGTATTGTCGCAAACATCATGGGTTATCCTACTTGCTTTTTTTACTGGATCTCCAGTTTGAAAACCCAAATTGGCCTCACCTGCCAACTTCAGTCTGGCAATTCTTTTATTTCCTTGTACGTCCCAAAGAAATATCTCAATATTTCCAACTGAACCATGAGGAATTGTTATCCTCCCTTTTTTCGATTCAGGCATGTTAATTGTCTGAAAATATCCATCCGGACTATACAGCTTTTGAAACTTTTCACCTGAAAGTCTGAAATGACGATAATTTATCAATTGGTTGACATGGTTGGTTTTCTCAATAGGAAACTGGTTGAGGTTATGGAAATAGATAAGTTTCCCATCCAGGTACATTTCAATGCAAAAAATCCCTCCATTCGAGGTTCCATTGTTTATTCTATCTCTTGCCTTAATTTCCAGGCCAATTGTTCCGGAAATTTTTGGGGTTTCGATTGCGAGGAACTCTTTTCCAGCCTCTTTTACAAGAATTTCTTTCCTTTCAAATTTTCCGTTGATTCTGCTGTTTATTTCCAATGGAAATATGGCAATTCTATCCACCAAAGGGGATAAATTGTCCTTAATTTCTTGAAAACCAAAGGATAAAGGATTGTGAACAATCCCTAGCGTATCTCTGATTTCAAAGTGAAGGTGAGGGCCTCTGCTGCTCCCCGTATTTCCGGAAATAGCAATGGTATCACCTTGTTCAATTTTGAATATGTCCTTTTTAAATAGTAGATCAATTGCAAAAGTTTTCTTTTCGTATTGTTGTCTTTTGACATAGTCATGCAATGAATTATTCAATCGCTCTAAATGTGCGTAGAGCGTTACATAACCATCCGGGTGGGTTATGAATATTGTATTTCCGTAACCTTCACCCGCAATCACTACCCTGCTAACATATCCACCTTTTGATGCTATTACGGGAAGACCCGAAGCCCAGCCAGTCCTGATGTCAAGCCCTCCATGAAAATGGTTTGACCTGATTTCACCCATGTTTCCGGTTAAGGAACCATGTTTGCCAGGATTAATTGGAAATATAAAGTTGCCCTTTTTAGATTTTGGGAACTGACCGAGAGACGAAAACTGAATGGATAGGATTAAAGTACTGTATAATAATACTTTAAAAAGTTTAGAGCTTAAATTGAACAACAGTTTTTTATTATTTTATGAAAAAATCTAAAACCTTATTGCCAGCTAAATATCCTTCCAAATGGTCCCCGATTTCAACTTTTTGCACACCAGCCGGAGTTCCTGTAAAAATTATGTCCCCTACTTTTAGAGTAAAAAACTGCGAAGCATAACAAAGAATTTCTGTAAAATTAAAAAGCATCAAACCAGTATTTCCCTGCTGCCTTTCTTTTTGGTTCACATCAAGTTTAAATTCAATATTTTCTAAATTCCCAAAGTTTTCTTTTGGCAAAAAACCAGATACAGGAGCAGATTGGTTAAAAGCTTTGGAAATTTCCCATGGCAAACCCTTTTCTTTTAATTTAGATTGAAGGTCCCTTGCCGTAAAATCAATTCCAAGACCTATGGAATCATAATAGTTGTTTGCAAGCTCTGGTTGGATATATTTTCCTTCCTTGCAAATTCTTAAAACGATTTCAACTTCATGGTGTAAATCCTGGGTAAATTCGGGGTGATAAACTGGTTCGTTATTTTTAACTAAAGCCGTTTCGGGTTTTAGAAAAATTACAGGCGCATCTGGTTTTTTATTTTTGAGTTCTTCGATATGGGCGGTATAATTCCGACCTATGCAGATTATTTTCATACAAGTGGATTGGGCACAAAATTATTGGGATATGTGGCGTTCACCAAACATATTTTTGAAAGAGACGTTCATTTCTAGGATTTATAAAATCTATTTCACTTTTTTGAATCGCATATTAAAAATGAAAAATTTAGTGATTAAAAAACTAGTAGGCTTTTCAATTTTTGGTTTAATAATTTTTGGTTGTGCCTACAATGTAAAAGAAGAGGTCAAGCCGGAAACTAACCCAGTTGACACAGTTAAATATTCGGAAGTTTCTTCTGTTTTGGAAAATAAATGTTATGGCTGTCATAGTAGTGGTGATGTTGGTCAAACATTTGGTGATTTTTCCTCTCTTAAAACGTATTTAAAAAATGATAGTACTAAATTTATTAATTCAATAACCCGAAATGGAAAAGCCTCTTCGATGCCAAAAGGTGGAGAAAAACTCCCTTCTGAACAGATAGATAAAATTTTAAATTGGATAAGACAAGGCCTTAATCCATAACTGTAACATGAAAAAATATTCATACCTTTTCTTTCTGAGCTTTCTTTTTTCTATTTCAATAAAGGTCATAGCACAAGATGACATGTTAAACATGCTGGAAAATGGGCCAAAAGATCCGGAGCCAGTTAAAGCAACATTCAAAACCACCCGAGTTTTAAATGGGCATAGTATTGAAAATGTAGCCAAGCGGCATCTTGATTTTAGAATTAACCATAGGTTTGGATTGTTGAATTCTGGCCTGGACCAATTTTGGGGATTAGATATTGCCCGTATCAGGTTGGGTCTGGAATATGGACTGACTGACAAACTTATGGTTGGAGTAGGCAGGAACAACTTTAGTAAAAAAGCTTTTGACTATTTTGCAAAGTACCGGATTTTAAGCCAAACCAATACCCAGTCTGTGCCCATTTCTTTGTCTGGATTTATTTCTGCTGCAGTAGATATTACTAAAGAACCGGGAACATCCGAACTGGTTGATAGAACTACCTATACCTATCAGTTACTAATCGCCAGAAAGTTTACCGAGGGAATTTCATTTCAATTGACACCAACCTTGATTCATAGAAACCAGGTTGAAACTGCGGACTTAAAAAATGACATTTTTGCTTTGGGTTTTGGAGGAAGAATAAAAATCAGCAAACGAACTTCTTTCAACTTTGAGTATTTTTATTTGTTTGACCACAAAAAGGTTTCCATAGAACCTATCGTTAACAATTTGAGTCTTGGTTTCGATATTGAAACCGGAGGGCACGTTTTTCAATTGCATTTCACCAATTCGCTTGGACTAATTGAGAAAGACTTTATTGCTTCCACTACAAACAAATGGGATAAAGGTCAGATTAGTTACGGGTTTAACATTTCACGAACATTTAGTTTTAAATAAAAAAAGTCCCGAAAGGGACTTTTTTATGCTTAATTCAGGTGTGGCTGAAGCTTCTTAACTAAATCCGCTTTACCCACTACACCGACTTGTTTATCAACCAGCTCGCCATTATTAAAGAAAAGTAAGGTAGGGATTGACCTGATACCAAATTTTGCAGAAACATTTGGATTGAAATCAACATTTACTTTTCCAATTAAGGCTTTACCTTCATAATCACCAGCCAATTCTTCTACAACTGGCCCGATCATTTTACAAGGTCCGCACCATTCTGCCCAAAAGTCAACCAAAAGTGGTTTTCCTGAGGCTAGAAGTTCATCAAAATTACTATCTGTTATTTCTATTGCTTTTCCCATTTCTTTAGATTTTATATTTATTCTTATTTGTCTCAATTTTAATGCTTGTCTGACAGATGCACAACATTTTTTTCTAAAATAGAAAAAATGGCAGTTATTCTTTTCTTACAATTGTTAATCCGTCTCTGATGGGTAAAATTGTCACAATTCCTCCAATAGCCAACTTTGTAATTTCCGAATTGAAAATTGAAACTGATTTTTCAAAAGATTTTTTTTCGTTTTCGGGTTTAAACACGCCGCCCCGGGCCAAAATATTGTCTATTAAAACCAATCCTCCTTTTCTTACACAGGGCCAAACCAAATTAAAATATTGTTGGTTATTTTGTTTGTCTGCATCAATATAAACCAGATCCCATGTTTCCTTTAATTTTTGAATTTCGTCCAATGCACTCCCATAAATCAAATGAATCTGGTCATTGAAGGAACTTGTTTTGAAATATTTTTCTGCCAGCCAACCGTTTTCTTTTGAAACCTCAATTGTAAAGATCAACCCATTTTTATTTAATCCTTCCGCAAGGCAAAGAGTGCCGTATCCAGTAAAAGTTCCAATTTCAAGAATACGATTTGGGTTGATCACTTTAGAAATCATTGATAGAAATCTGCCTTGAATATGACCAGTAAGCATTTGTGGCTTAGCAACTTTAAGATTGGTTTCTCTTTCCAGGTCCATTAGGTATCCAGGGAGTGGACTACCTGATTTTATCAAGTAGGATTCTATTTTTTCAGTCATAACAAAAAAGGGTCGGATATTACTCCGACCCTACAACTAATTATCTTCTATAAATTATTTTAAAATGCTTCTTGCTATTACAAGTTTTTGAATTTCAGAAGTGCCTTCGCCAATGGTGCACAGTTTAACATCCCGATAGAATTTTTCAACTGGAAAATCTTTTATGAATCCGTATCCACCAAATATTTGCACAGCTTCATTAGCTACTTTTACTGCAATTTCTGATGCAAAAAGTTTGGCCATTGCTGATTCTCTGTTAACAGGCAAATGTTCGTTTTTAAGAAATGAAGCTCTGTCTATCAATAATTTTGCAGCTTCTATTTCAGTTGCCATATCGGCTAGTTTGAATGAAATTGCCTGGAAAGAGGATATCGGTTGGTTGAATTGATGTCTTTCCTTGCTATAAGCTAAAGCTGCCTCGTATGCACCAAGTGCTATTCCAAGACTTAAAGCTGCAATGGAAATTCTTCCACCATCCAGGATCTTTAAGGATTGAATAAAACCATCGCCTTCAAGTCCAAGGATTTGAGATTTGTGAACCCTGCAATCTGTAAAAATCAACTCTGCAGTTTCAGATGCCCTCATCCCCATTTTGTTTTCCTTTTTACCGGAAGCAAATCCTGGAGTTCCTTTTTCAATAACAAAAGCGGTCATCGCATGAGAATCTCCAATTTCACCGGTTCTGACAATTACTGTCGCTACTTGTCCACACTTTCCATTCGTTATGAAATTTTTTGCTCCATTAATAATATAATAGTCGCCATCTTTTACAGCAACCGTTCGCATGTTTCCTGCATCTGAACCTGTGTTTGGCTCAGTTAGTCCCCAGGCTCCAGCCCATTCTCCGGATGCAAGTTTTGGTATATACTTCTTTTTCTGTTCATCATTACCAAAAGTTAATATATGGTTTGTACAAAGCGAATTGTGCGCTGCCATTGATAAACCAACTGAAGGATCAACTTTGGTAAGTTCAACAATTGCTGCCACGTATTCATAATATCCTAACCCTGACCCGCCTAATTCTTCCGGGACCAACATTCCCATCAAACCAATTTCCCCCATTTTTTGGAACAATTCAAATGGAAACCATTGTTGCTCATCCCATTGGCTGACAAAAGGTAAAATTTCTTTCCTGGCAAAATTGCTGACAGATTCAGCTACCATCTTAACACTTTCGGAATTACTGAAATCTAGTGGTCTCTCCAAAGTTTCTAAATGCATATATATTATTGATGTATGGCGGCAAAATTCTTAAAAAAAAACGAATTTTCAACTAGTTTACTTCAAATGATGACTAATTTGAGGTGGTTCTAATCAAAAACATAACAGGTTATTAATATTGGGTCCAATTTAAAAAATCGATTAAACAAGCTCCTTGACCATTTTTTTAATTGCATTGGGGTCCATCACAACCGAAAAGTTGTTTGGTATTTTTAGTTCTTGTGAAACGACTTGGAATCCACTTAACCAAACTTTGGTATCTGGAAATAATTGTTTTAGGGCATCAAGATAAGGCTGGACGTCTTCCTGGCATGGTGCTGAGGTTATTACAGTCAATATCACATCAGGTTTGTGGGCTTCATCTACAATCTTCAAATCGCTGATAGGAAGACTTTGACCAAGATAAATCACTTTTTGTCCATTTCGCTTCAATACATACCAGGCAAATAAAAGGCCTATCTCATGAAGTTCGCCTTCCGGAAGATACAGCATGAATTTTCTGGCATTTTTCTCCGTAATTCCTAATGGAATTCCATCAATTGCCGAAATTAATTTTTGCCTTACCAGATTGGTAATAAAATGTTCCTGGGCTGGATTAACGGAGTTGGTCTGCCACAAAACTCCTATATGTTTTAAAAATGGATATACGATTGAAACAATTGTTTCTTCCAATCCAAACGATAAGATATTTTTATTCAATTGACGCTCAAATCGATCTTCATCAAGTTCAAGCATAGCTACCACGAGTGCCTGTATTTGAGTTGGAAATTCTAAAGATTCCTCCGAGAGATGTTTTACTTTATCACTAAGCTGATCTTTTGATAGTTTGGCAATGTTGCTTATTTTTTGTCCTTCATTGTATAGGATAACTACATTCAATAAATATTTCAGTTCCTCCTGACAATACACCCTGGTATTGATTTCGGTCCTTTTGGGATTTATTATGCCATATCGTTGCTCCCAAATTCTAAGCGTATGGGGCTTGATTCTTGTAATTTGGGATAGGTCTTTTATTGTGTAGGAGTTTATCATACCTGATTTTGAAGAAAAAACAACAATTTGTTATTTTCGGTTTTAGCGATAGAATTTAGAAGATGCCAGAACATATTCAGCTATTATAACTATGTCAGGCTTCAAATGTTTAATTTATTGATTTTTTTAGCCTTGCTAAAGAATATTCTGAGTCAGGAAAAACAAAAGCTGGATTAGAAATGTAAATGAGGCAACCTTATTTGTTTTTTCCCAGGTTGTAAATTGAAAAATGGCTGAAATAAAAATGGCTGTAAAAAACCAACCAATATAGTTTTGATTCGGGATGTTGCCGTTTTGCCATTCCCAAAAGCCATGTTTCATTGCAATTGGCTCCATAAAGTAATCAAACAAAACTAAAATTGAGGCTGAAAGTAATATTCTAAATAGTTTACTGATTTTAAAGTTTTCTATAAGGTTTCCCAAACAATAAGTGATTAAAAACCAGTTCAATCCTATTAGCAATGGGGTGTTTAATAATTTTAATCCTAAGACATCACCATATTGATAATTACCAAATATCCAGCCTGTATTGACTCCCAGAACTTCGATGAAATATCCTGAGAGTATTCCCAAAGCACCAAAAATCATAATTCCTGTATTCCAATTACTTTGGTATTTTAAAACCACCAAAACAGTAAAAATGATATTTAACGGAACTATATCAAGTGCAATCTGATAAATTCCACCTTTAGTAAAGTTCAATAAAAAGATACCGACCAAGTGAAACAAAACAATAATTCCCAATGAAATTTTTTGTTCTGATGACAAATAACTCTTTGGCTTTCCGGATTTTTTCAAATTTCAATATTTCGAATAAAACATCGGCAATATGGCTTATTATTAAAATTTCAAAAAAATCAAGGCTGGATTTTTGATTTTATGCTTTTATTTAGAATGATTCTAAATAAAAAAAAATTATTTCACAATTTTGACCAATAAAAGGGCTTTAAGTATTTGAATTACATGAATATACATATGAGAATTGGCCTATTTTAATAAAATTAAAATTTACATTTTCTGTTTGATCCTTATCTCTTGCTCCTTAGTTTTGCCCCTCGAAAACGGAATTGCCGTTTAATGCTATAAAAGCCTTATGAATCAACGACTTGTAAGTCAAATTAAAAGTTTTTTCTTTTCTTTTGTCCTTTTGACCGGAGCTATTTCTAGTCACACAACATTGGCGGACAGTACTTCTACTGCTAATGTCGCTGCTGCAGCACCTGCTGCTGTCGCCTCAGGAGGAGGTGGAGATGCAGCCGCTGGAGAGGCAGTTTTCAAGGCAAATTGTAAGCAATGCCATGCAATAGGTGATGTTGTGGTTGGTCCGGCATTGAAGGATGCCCATAAAAGATGGCCCAGCAAAGCTGCAATGGCTAACTTCATCAAATATCCTCAAAAAGTGATTGACGGAGGAAATGCGTATGCAAAAGGCCTTTATGACAAATACAAGCAATACATGCCCAATCATGATTTCCTTTCTGCTGGAGATATTGATAATGTAATTGCTTATATCGTAAAAGAAAGCGAAAATCCAACCCCGGTTGCTGCAGCTGCGCCTGCTGGAGGTACTGCAGCAACAGAAACTGGTTCTGAAGCTGATTCAGACTCAGGTTTGCTTGCCCCCGTTGTTGGAATTTTATTAATCACTCTAGCGGTGGTTATTATTTTGTTGTTGGTTGTCATCAACCTGATGTCCAGAATTATTGAACAGAGAAAAGATGAACTTTCAGAAACGGATTTAGACCAGATTGAAGGTAAGGTAAACTGGTCTGTATTTTTTGGCCATCCACTTTTTAAAGGAGTTGTAGCTTTCATTTTTGTAGTGGTAGTTGGAAAAGCAGTTTTTGACAAAGCCTATTCTGTTGGTATCCAGCAAGGATATTCACCAGACCAGCCAATTGCTTTTTCTCACAAATTGCATGCTGGTATGTATGAAATTGATTGCAACTATTGCCACACAGGTGTTAACAAAGGAAAATCAGCGACAATTCCTGCAGCCAACATTTGTTTGAATTGCCACAATGTAATCAAAACCGAGTCGCCAGAAATCAAAAAAATCTGGAAGGCAGTTCAAAAAAATACACCTATTAAATGGGTTAGAGTCCACAATTTACCTGATTTGGCATATTTTAACCATGCCCAACACGTAAAAGTGGGTGGTATCGAATGTGAAAAATGTCATGGCCCGGTTAAAGAAATGGAGGTTATTCAACAGTATTCTCCACTCACAATGGGTTGGTGTATCAACTGTCACCGTGAAACGGTTGTTAAAGCAGAAGGCAATGCCTACTACGATAAAATGGTAGACCTACACCAAACTAAATATGGTAAATCGACCATGAAAGTGGAAGATATTGGGGGTCTTGAATGTTCTAAGTGTCATTATTAAAATTAAAAGCTTTTATCATCTGAGATGAGCGATAATAATCAAAAGGTTTATTGGAGGGGTTACGAGGAGTTGACCAATGATTTGGATTTTGTTAAAAATTCAGAAAGTGAGTTTAATCTTCCCAGCGATCAGGAAAAAAGTTCCGGCCCGGATAGAAGAGATTTTCTAAAAGCAATGGGCTTTGGAGTAGCAGCCGTTTCTTTGGCAGCTTGCGAAGCACCCGTTAAACATGCAATTCCGCTTCTGAATAAACCAGAAGAATACGATCCGGGAATTGCAAATTTTTATGCATCTTCTTTCTATGATGGTGGAGATTATTGCTCAATCCTGGTCAAAACACGGGAAGGTAGGCCAATCAAAATTGAGGGCAATAAACTTTCTTCCATCTCAGCGGGTGGGACAAGTGTTAAAACCCAGGCTTCAGTTTTGGGTCTTTATGACAACAACCGATTTAAAAACCCCAAAAAAGGGAATTCAAATATAGAATGGTCGGCGCTTGATGCAGAGGTAAAACAAGGTTTGGATGCTGCCAAAGCAGCTGGACAGGCGATTTATCTTGTATCCGGAACCAATATCAGTCCTTCATCTAATGCCGCAATTGCTGCTTTTTCATCTGCGTATGGCAATGTGAAGCATGTTCAATATGATGCATATTCAGCCCATGGTTTATTGGAGGCTTCCAAAGAAGTTTCCGGAACACGTGCAATTCCATCTTATGATTTTTCAAAAGCCAAAGTTGTTGTAAGCTTTGGTGCCGATTTTTTAGGTTCATGGTTATCTTCAACTGAGTATAGCAGGCAGTTTTCCAAAACCAGAAAAGTGGGTCCTTCCAAAAAGGAAATGTCCAGGCTTTTCGTTTTTGAATCCTTATTTTCAATTACTGGTGCAAATGCGGATTACAGAACCAACATTCGTCCTTCTGAAAAAGGATTGGTCGTTGCGGCTTTGTATAATGAGGTAGTTGCCAAATTAGGTGGAAGCCCAATTGGAACACCAGCTCCGAAAACTTCAAGATATATTAAAGAAGCTGCTCAGCAACTTGTTGATAATAAAGGCGCAGGATTAATTGTAGATGGTTCAAATGATAAAAATGTTCAAAAGCTGGTTCTACAATTGAATCAACTTTTAGGCAATTTTGGAAACACCATTTCATTTGCTTCGCCGTCTTATGTAAAAAAAGGAAACGATGCTGAGTTTAATCAATTTGTTGATGCTTTAACAGCTGGTCAGGTTGGTGCTGTTCTTTTTCTGGATGGAAATCCAGTATATGACCATCCAAGAGGAGCTGAAATTAAAACTTCAATTGGAAAGGCAGGTTTGTCCGTATCTTTTGCATACGCACCAGATGAAACAGCTGCTGCCTGTAAATTGCTTGCACCCAATCATTATTTCTTAGAAGCATGGGGTGATGCTGAACCAAAAAAGAATCACTATTCTTTGGTTCAACCTACCATTTCTCCAATCTATAAAACTCGTCAGGCAGAGGAATCTTTGCTTCTTTGGGCAGGTATAAATACCACCTATTACGATTTTGTAAAGGGTTTCTGGAAAACTAATCTATATCCAAAACAAAAGTACGGATATGGAAGCTTCAAAGATTTCTGGAATTATAGTTTGCATGATGGTGTGTTTGAAGTGAACGGATCAAATCCAAGAGTTCAAACTGACGCTTCATCTGCAACAGATTCTACAGGAAGGGTAATTGCTGTAGCTCCTGTACCCACAGTTATTTTACCTGAGCCAAGTCTTAATTTTGATATGGCTGGTGTAGAAGCTGGAATATCTGCGGATTATAAGGCTTCAGGCGCTGGTTTTGAACTCGTTATCTACGAAAAGGTAGGCCTGGGTTCTGGTGCTCAGGCGAATAATCCATGGCTTCAAGAGTTTCCTGATCCGGTAACCAGAGCATGTTGGGAAAACTATTTGGTTATCCCTTCCGCTTTAGCTAAAGAATTAGGTTTAACGGTTACTGATGGAAAAACTGCAAAAGTTAATCTTAAAGTAGGCAACAAAACCATTGCTCTTCCTGCTTTGGTTCAGCCAGGTCAAAATGTTGGAACTGTTGGTTTGGCTATTGGATATGGTAGGTCAGAAACTGGTAAGACAGGAAAAGATATTGGTGTAAATGCCTATCCGCTTTTGAAACTTGTGAATTCTACAGTTTCTTATGCAATTGAAGGTGTGAAGGTTGAGAAGAATGATGAGGTGCATTTGGTAGCCCACGTTCAGACACACCATACTGTAATGGGCCGACCAGCAATTCAGGAAACTACACTTGATAAATATTTGAAGGATCCTGTTTCTGGTAGATATTTCCCTAAAATTTCAACTCCAAACGGAGAAGAACCAGCAGCAAATTTCTCGCTTTGGTTTGATAACGAAATCGAGCGTGTTCCAAATGAAATGGCGATGGGTCCAAATAAGCGACCTAACCATCAGTGGAGCATGGTTGTGGATTTGAATACTTGTTTTGGATGTGGTGCATGTGTTTTGGCTTGTCAGGTTGAAAACAATGTTCCTGTAGTTGGAAAACAAGAGGTCTTGAACCGTCGGGAAATGCATTGGATCAGAATTGACCGATACTACAGCTCTGATATGAGCAAGGAAAAGGCCAAGAAAGATGGAGTAGGATTGCTGGATATGTATGCAGCTTCTGAAATCCCTTCTGAAGACCCAGAGGTTGTATTCCAACCTCTTATGTGCCAGCATTGTAACAATGCACCTTGTGAAACAGTGTGTCCGGTATTAGCAACCACACACAGTACAGAAGGTTTAAATCAAATGACTTATAACCGTTGTATTGGAACAAGATATTGCGCCAACAACTGTCCATATAAAGTAAGGCGTTTTAACTGGTTTTCTTATCCTGAAAACAAGGATTTTGACTTTAACGTCAACAACAACCTTGGAAAAATGGTATTGAATCCAGATGTAACTGTCAGAGCAAGAGGAGTTATGGAGAAATGCTCCATGTGCATCCAAAGAGTTCAGGAGGGTAAATTGTACGCCAAAAAAGAAGGTCGAAGACCAATTGACGGTGAGATCAATACCGCTTGTGCGCAGGCTTGTCCTACAGATGCAATTACTTTTGGAGATATGGCTGACAAAGAAGGTAAGTTATATCAGTTACTAGCAGAGCATAAAGATGGAAGGGCCTACACCTTGCTTGAGGAAATTAATACCAAGCCTTCCGTAGTTTATTTATCAAAAATCAGAAATAAAGCTTAATATATTATGAACGTAACTTCATCAGTCAGGGAACCTCTTGTAACAGGAGGAAAAACCTGGGCCGATATTACCAATGACATCTGCAGACAGGTGGAAGGTAAACCATCCAAAAGTTGGATCATTGCGTTTACTTTTTCAGTCCTTCTATTGGGAGTTGGTGTATTTTGTGTAATGTACACATGGTTTGTCGGAATTGGTGTTTGGGGTCTTAACAAAACAGTAGGTTGGGCCTGGGACATTACAAACTTCGTATGGTGGGTAGGTATCGGTCATGCTGGTACGCTTATTTCTGCCATCTTGTTGTTATTCAGACAGAAATGGAGAACTTCTATTAACCGTGCTGCAGAGGCCATGACCATTTTTGCGGTACTTTGTGCAGCCTCATTTATTCTTCTTCACATGGGTCGTCCATGGTTGGCACATTGGGCACTTCCTTTAGGAAATACATATGGTTCTCTTTGGGTGAACTTTAATTCTCCTTTGGTTTGGGATGTATTTGCGATTTCAACATACTTAACTGTTTCGGTTGTTTTCTGGTACATTGGTTTAATACCAGATTTAGCGACCATCAGAGATAGAGCAACCAACAAAATCTCCAGATTGATTTATGGAACAATGGCTTTTGGTTGGAACGGTTCTGCAAAGGATTGGTCAAGATTTGAGGCAGTTTCTTTGGTTTTGGCAGGTTTGTCAACACCGCTTGTTCTTTCTGTACACACAATTGTAAGTATGGACTTTGCAACTTCATTGGTTCCAGGATGGCACACCACGATTTTCCCTCCTTATTTTGTGGCAGGAGCTATCTTCTCTGGTTTTGCAATGGTATTGACATTGATGTTGATTACCAGAAAGGTATTTCATTTAGAAGATTATATTACTTTGGCTCACGTTGAGTCGATGAATAAAGTTATTACACTTACCGGTTCAATTGTGGGTGTTGCTTATATAACTGAGTTTTTTATTGCCTGGTATTCAGGAGTTGAATATGAAAGTTATGCATTTATCAACAGAGCAACAGGCCCATATTGGTGGTCTTATCTGGCAATGATGACATGCAATGTGTTTTCTCCTCAATTATTCTGGTTTAGATCCGTAAGAAGAAGCATCCTGGCAACTTTTGTTATATCCATTGTTGTAAATATTGGGATGTGGTTTGAGCGTTTTGTAATTATAGTAACCTCACTTCACAGGGATTATCTTCCGTCAAGTTGGGCTTACTTTACTCCAACCTGGTTTGATATTGGAGATTATGCCAACTCATTTGGTTTGTTCTTTACCTTATTCCTTTTGTTTTCAAAATTCCTTCCTGTTATCAATATGGCAGAAGTAAAAGCTATTTTGAAATCAGCAGGAGATGTTCAAACTGGCCAGGCAACTGGAAATGCTAAAGTTAAGTCCAACGAAACTGTTTCACACAATTAGAATAACATCATGTCAGAAGTAAAAAGTTACTTAGTTGGTGTGTTTGACGACGATGATGTCTTGTTAGCCGCTATTAAAAATTTAAGGGAGCAGGGTGCAAAAATCCTGGAAGCCTTTACACCCTTTCCAATTCACGGGATCGACCCTGCGTTGGGTATTAAGAGAAGCCGTCTTCCGCAGGCAGCTTTTATGTTTGGAGCAACTGGTACTACCTGTGCTTTAACCCTTCAGATATCAACACTTGGATTTGATTGGCCGATGAATATTGGTGGGAAAGCCCATTTGCCTTTTCCTTCCTTTATTCCTGTAAGTTTTGAATTAACTGTACTATTTGCCGCCTTGGGCATGGTTGGTACATTCCTTCTTGCCTCAGGATTAGGTCCAGGTTCACAAAAAACTGTTTTTGACCCAAGGAGTTCCGATGACAAGTTTATCCTTGTTTTTGATATTGAAAAGAACAAGCAGTTTTCTGTTGAGAAACTCACTGAAATGATAAAGGCAACGGGTGCCTCAGAAGTTAATATTAAAGACATCGTAGAAAAGCATTAAATGATTTCACTTAAAGGAGTAATCGCTGTATCAAGCATTGTGCTGCTCTTTAGTTGCGGCAAAGACCCCAATGATCCAGGTCTTGAATATGCACCACAAATGGCTCATGCAATTGCATTTGAGCCTTATTCTCAGGTAACTGATACGTCTTCGGAATTTTACAATACGATCAATGTAAATGCAGGTGGATTAAATCAGAGAAAGCCTGTAGCTGGGACTGTTGCCCGAAAGCAATATTCCGGAATGAAGAAAGGAAGTTTGGCAAATGAAATTTTTGCATACAATATTCCTGCAGACAGCTTGGAGTATGCTGCCAAGGTACTAATAAATCCGATTCCGTTGTCCAAAGAGACGGTTGAAGATGGGAAGGTACTTTATGGTCGATATTGTCAGTCCTGCCATGGCGAAGGCGGGTTGGGTGATGGAAAGGTGGCCGATCAATACAAAGGTGTTGCCAATCTGGTTGCAAAAGCAAAAGTTGTTACGGATGGTCACATTTTCCACGTGATCACACACGGGAAAGGCAGAATGTGGCCTCATGGTTCACAGGTTAATCCTGATGAGCGTTGGAAAATAGTTCATTACGTTAAATCTCTCGGAAGTTCAGCACAATAATCAATGGGATCTCATTCTACAGTACATTATAATTTAGACGAAAAATACGACTTCACCCCTGAGGCAAAGAAGCGTGTTTTGATGTGGCTATTTATTGGTCTGGCCATGTTTGGTGTGGGCCTTGCTATGCTTATTATGGGTGGAGGCGACCATGGACATGAAGTTGCCCACGGCGCAACTGCTGGTCATGGTGGTGCGCATGCCCCAACCTGGACAGCCAGACTTTATGCAGTCCTTTGGCACAACGCCTTGTTTTTCACGGGAATATCTCTAATTGGTGTTTTCTTTGTTTCCATCCAATACGTTGCTTGGGCAGGATGGTCCGTTACCATTAAAAGAATTCCGGAAGCATTCGGTGCTTTTTTACCTTTCAGTTTTGTTGCCATGTTGGTTATTTTCCTTCTTGGTGGACATGATATCTTTCATTGGACGCATGCCGACGCTGTAGCCCACGATGAGGTATTGCAAGGAAAAAGTGCATTCCTCAACACGCCTTTCTTCCTTGTTAGAATGGTTTTGTTTTTTGGTCTCTGGTATTTTATCTGGAGGATTATCCGTGGTTATTCTGCGAAGGAGGACCTTGAGGGAGGCTTGACTTATTACAATAAGACAATTACTGTTTCAGCAGTTTTCCTGATTATTTTTGGAGTATCAACTTCTATGGTTGCCTGGGACTGGACCATGTCTATAAATCCTCACTGGTATAGTACATTATTTGGTTGGTACCATTTTGCCAGTTGGTGGGTTTCAGGTATTGCTACTATCGTTTTGACTGTTTTATTATTGAAAGAGAAGGGTTTACTTTCTTTTGTAAATCAGAATCACTTGCATGATTTAGGTAAATTCATGTTTGCTTTCTCTGTGTTCTGGACCTACTTATGGGTATCTCAGTTTTTGCTAATCTACTATGCCAATATCCCTGAGGAAATAATTTACTTCAAAGAACGAATGCACCTTTATGATGGTCATTACAGGGGTTTATTCTTTTTTAACATAATTATAAACTTTTTATTTCCATTTCTGTTTTTAATGACAAGAGATGCAAAAAGGCAGACTATACTTTTGAAAATAGCAGCAATAGCAATTATAATTGGACACTGGTTAGATTTTTATTTGATGATCATGCCAGGCGTTACAAAAGGAACAAGCGGATTCGGATTCCTTGAATTTGGGACTGTAACCGTTTTTGCTTCTGCTTTTATTTATGTGATAAGCACGCAAATTTCTAAACTTGGTTTGCTTGCTAAAAATCACCCAATGCTTCAGGAGTCTCTTCACCACGATATTTAATATATAGATTCGATATGTTTTATTTGATTATAGCCGCAGTTGTCCTTTTACTTATTGTCATTGGACTTTTGGTAAGAGCTCAGGTATTGATTGATGTTTTCACTAAATCAAACGAAAAAAGAGCTGGACTCAGTAATAAAATAAATGGTTTATTATTCCCCGTATTCTTTGTTTTTGGATTAATTGGATTCATTTGGTTAACAGTTTCTTCAAGAGAGTTTTACCTTCCTGAAGCTTCTTCTTTGCATGGGGTTATCACAGATAACTTATTTTGGTTTTCTATGGCAGTTATTACAATTGTATTTATTGCTACCCATGTTTTGCTATTTTTCTTTCCATACGTTTATCAGTTTAAAGAAGGAAATAAAGCATTATTCTACCCTGTCAACCATCGACTTGAGTTTATCTGGACGGTAATTCCAGCCATTGTTTTATCGCTTCTGGTTTTTACCGGTTGGAAAGCGTGGTCTGACATTACAAAAGCTGCACCTGCCGATGCCGTCGTTGTTGAGTTGGTTGGTAAACAGTTTAACTGGTTGGTGCGATATCCAGGTATGGACAAGGCACTTGGAAAACACAACTTTAGAAAAATTGATGATTTGAATTCAGTTGGAATTGACTTCGCAGATAAAAATTCATTTGATGATTTTATGGCTGGAGAGGTCCATATTCCTGTCGGAAAACCGGTTTTGTTTAAAATAAGGGCCAGAGATGTTCTACATTCCGTGTTTGCTCCTCATTTTCGTGTAAAGATGGATGCGGTTCCAGGAATGCCTACTCATTTTTGGTTTGTGCCTACAAAGACATCTGCTGAGATGAAGGCACAACTGGGTAAACCTGATTTTACTTATGAAATTGCTTGTACTGAGGTGTGTGGAAGTGGTCATTTTGGAATGCGCATGAGGCTGATTGTGGACGATGAGGATGAGTATGAGGCTTGGATAAAAAGTCAGCAATCTTTTCTCGCCAAAAATCCAGATTATCTGAAAAAGGTACCTGATAACCTGAAAAAATTAGCTGAGCAATCCGTTGAGGACAATAAAAAGTCATCAGGTGCTACAGCATCTATAAATTCTATTGGTAAGTTAGTAACAAAAGCATATTAATTTTTTATGGCAAATTTAGATCACAATCCTGCAATAGCGGTTGATACTCATGCCCACGGGCACGATCATCATGACGATCATGATCATGAGGAAGGGACATTTTTAACTAAATACATCTTTTCGGAGGACCATAAAGTTATTGCCAAGCAATTTCTTATTTCAGGGATTTTCTGGGCGATAATCGGCGGCACTTTGTCCACCATTTTCAGAATTCAATTGGGATTTCCAAATACCGACATGTCATTCCTCAAGCCTATCCTAGGTGGTTGGATTGAAGGTGGGAAATTAAATCCTGAATTTTATCTGGCAATGGTTACCATGCACGGAACCATCATGGTTTTCTTTGTATTAACTGCTGGTTTAAGTGGGACTTTCTCAAATTTCCTGATTCCTCTTCAAATTGGTGCCAGAGATATGGCTTCAGGCTTTTTGAACATGCTTTCGTATTGGTTCTTCTTTGCAAGTTCCGTTATCATGCTTTGTTCTTTATTTATTGAAACTGGTCCGGCTTCAGGGGGTTGGGTAATATATCCACCTTTGAGCGCATTGCCTCAGGCAGCTCCAGGTTCTGGCACAGGTATGACCATGTGGCTTTTCGCAATGGCTCTATTTATAGTTTCATCTTTGCTTGGTAGTATTAATTATGTTTCAACTGTAATTAACATGAGGACAAAGGGTATGACTTTTACCCGTCTCCCTCTTACAATCTGGGCGTTTTTCTTTACTGCCATTATCGGTATTCTCTCATTCCCTGTTCTCCTGTCTGCCGCATTGTTATTAATGTTTGATAGAAGCATGGGAACTAGCTTTTATCTTTCTGAAATCTATATCAATGGTGAGGCATTGCCTAACGTTGGTGGAAGTGCAATTTTGTTCCAACATCTTTTTTGGTTCTTAGGTCATCCGGAGGTTTATATCGTACTTCTTCCTGCGCTTGGAATTACTTCAGAAATTATTGCTGTAAATTCCAGAAAGCCAATTTTTGGATACAAAGCTATGATCGGTTCTATCATGGCCATTACTCTCCTTTCTTTTATTGTTTGGGCGCATCACATGTTTGTAACAGGTATGAATCCATTTTTGGGTTCAATATTTATGTTTCTGACTTTGATAATAGCCATTCCATCTGCAGTAAAGGCATTTAACTACATCACCACTTTGTGGCGTGGAAATATTGTCTTCACCCCAGGTATGTTATTTTCAATTGGTTTGGTTTCCTTCTTTATTTCCGGTGGTTTGACTGGTGTTGTATTGGGTAACTCCGCAATTGATATTCAATTACACGACACCTATTTCGTTGTAGCGCATTTTCACCTTGTGATGGGCTCTGCGTCGTTCTTTGGGATGGTTGCTGGTGTTTACCATTGGTTTCCGAAAATGTTCGGTAGAATGCTGAATGAAAAGCTTGGTTATATTCACTTCTGGATGACTTTCATTGGTGTGTATTGCGTGTTTTTCCCACTTCACTATACTGGCATTGCAGGTTTCCCAAGAAGATATTATTCATTTACCAGTTATGATGCCTTTAAAACTTTCGGTGACTTAAATGCATTTGTATCTACTGCGGCTATTGTAACCTTTGTTGCTCAATTCTTATTTGTGTTCAACTTCTTCTACAGCATTTTCAGAGGTCGAAGAGCGCCGATGAATCCGTGGAGAGCGAATACACTGGAGTGGACAACACCTATTAATCCAGGTCACGGAAACTGGGTTGGTGAAATTCCTCATGTGTACAGATGGCCATATGATTACAGTAAGCCAGGTGCTGAGGAAGACTTCATTCTACAGACCACTCCTTTTTCTGCTACATTAAGTTCTAATCTGGAAGGCGAAGTTGATTTGGTTGAAGAGACCAATGCTTCTAAAGCACATGCCTGATAATCTTAAAGGATTTAAAATTTACAGGAGGTCCATTAGGACCTCTTTCTTTTTGGTCCTTTTCCTTGTTTTTGTGGGTGGTATAGTACGGAGTACTGGTGCGGGAATGGGTTGTCCTGATTGGCCCAAGTGTTTTGGTTTGTGGGTTCCACCTTTGGAATATGCAGATGTTCCTTTGGCATACTGGAATGATCCGCTTTCCTCTGAAAATGGAAAACTTGTTTTTAATCCAATCAAAACCTGGACTGAATATCTCAATCGTTTGCTTGGGGTAGTTATTGGTTTTTCAATCCTGATTCAATTTATATGGTCTTTTGTGGCCAAAGCAAATGTCAAAGCCAGATTTTACAGTACCGTTTCTTTTGTTCTTGTGGTTTTTCAAGGCTGGCTTGGGTCTAAAGTCGTTTCAACAGATTTGAAGCCTTTAATTATAACCATTCACCTTGTTGTTGCCTTGTTAATTGCACTTGCTTTATTGGGTTCTCTCCATTTTTCTTATTTTGCTAAAGGTCAAATTCTTAGTTCAAAAAGAGTGAAAATTCCTTCCATAGTTATTTTGGGATTTGTATTCCTTTTGGTTCAGTTTTTTCTGGGTACGGAGGTTCGTTCTCAGGTTGATGTCTTGTTTAAAAAATATGACTATGGCTCACGGAACTTGTACACCGAAACACTTGATTGGAAATTTTTAGTTCACAGGAGTTTTTCTCTACTCGTATTTCTCATTCTATTTTTTCAGATTTTTAAATCAGGGAATAAACTTTTGATTGAACATTTGAAATATTCATTTTTACCCCTATTGATATCTATTGTTTTGATATTAAGTGGCGTAATTCTGGCCTACTTCGATTTTCCAGAGTTTGCACAACCGTTTCACCTGTTTTTTGGCTTTGCAGTTGTTTGCGCCCAGGTCTGGTTGTTATTAAAATTTCCTGAAAGGAATGTGAACAGCAATGTTTCTGGTTGAAAGCAAATTAAATCCTGCCATTTTTGTATCCATGAAATCCTATTGGACGCTGCTTAAACCGCGGCTTAGTTTATTGGTGGTAATTTCTACTATTTTATCCTTTGTTTATGCAACCGATTTGCCTCTGGTTTTCACCCAGATTCTGGAATTGGGTATCTATGGTTTTTTCATTACAGGTTCAGCTAATCTTTTTAATCAAGTGATTGAGAAAGAGTTGGATGCCAAAATGAATCGTACTAAAATGAGACCGTTGCCGACCCAGGATTTGAATGAAACCAATGCTGCTATTTTTGGGTTTGTTCTTCTTTTGTTGGGAATTTTGGGTATAGGGTTCAGGTTTAATCTATTTGCATCTGTCCTGTCTTTTGTGTCATTTGCCCTCTATGTTTTTATTTACACTCCTTACAAAACCAAATCTCCGCTGTCGGTATTGATAGGCGCTTTTCCGGGAGCTCTACCTGTTTTGGTTGGATGTGTAGCTGCAAGTGGGAATTTTCAACCGGATTATTATCTCCTGTTTGGCATTCAGTTTTTTTGGCAATTTCCTCATTTCTGGGCCATTGCATGGGTTTTAGACGAGGATTATCAAAGGGGTGGTTTCAGGCTCCTTCCATTTGGGCGTGAAAAGGATGCCAATTCTGCCTACTATATTTTTATTTATACAGTGGCCCTGGTTTTGATTTCACTATTCCCATCGTTTCTTCAGTTGACAGGGGTTTATTATTTAGTTATAACTTTTTTGTTAGGAATTGGTTTTTTAATCGTGACCTTGATCCACATGAAAAAACTAACAGATGTTACGGCAAAGCGGGTCATGTTCTATTCTTTTATTTATCTGCCCATAGTGCAGTTTCTTTTAGCTTTTGATAAAATATGAGTTCCTATAAATCTCCTATGGTAGAACAAGAATCTGATGTAGCTCAACCTACGTTGGGTATGAATCCAAAGAAGTTCAGCATGTGGCTTTTTTTGCTGAGCGTGGTTATGATATTTGCTTCGCTCACCTCTGGTTATATTGTTAGAAAATCAGAAGGGAATTGGGTTGATTTTGAGTTACCACCTATTTTTTGGGTAACGACCATCATATTGGTTTTAAGTTCAGTAACCCACCATATTGCGTTTTATCAGGCAAAAAAGGATAATCTGGACCAGGTAAAAGGTTGGATGATTATTACCAGTCTTTTGGGGATTGGTTTTTTAGTTACTCAGTTTTACGCATGGGTTTATCTTGTAGGCATCAATGTCTATTTTGTTGGTAACAATGTGGCTGGTTCATTTCTGTATGTTTTGACCGGACTTCATGCCCTGCACTTAATCTCTGCCATTATTTTTGTACTGATTATTACCGTTAAAACCTTTCAATTTAAAGTTCATTCCAAAAATATTTTAGGAATTGAATTGAGTACTACTTACTGGCATTTTCTGGATGCTTTGTGGATTTATCTTTTTGCCTTTTTGTTGTTTTTTCATTAAACCACAAGTTCTGATTTTATTGGCATATTCAGCTTGATTTTGTTCTACTTTGCAGATAGTAGCAAACGGGTTTAGTTGAATATTAAATGATTGATCAGCAAGGGCTTTCTGATATTCTTCGTAAGTATTGGGGACATAATAGTTTCAGGCCCAATCAAAGGGACATTATCTTTTCTATTTTAGCCAATCAGGATACCCTGGCTGTGTTGCCAACTGGTGGTGGAAAGTCAGTTTGTTTTCAGGTTCCTGCATTGGTTTTTGAAGGTACCTGCCTGGTAATTTCTCCATTGATAGCTTTGATGCGGGACCAGATTGACCAGCTCAGGCAAAAAGGAATTGCGGCTGCAGGTTTGTATTCCGGACTACATCAAAATGAGATAGAGGTGGTCCTGGAAAACTTTGTTAATGGGCATTATAAGTTGCTATACATTAGCCCTGAACGGCTTCAGGCGGGTTCGTTTCAGGAATATTTAAGACATGCAAAAATCAGTTTTGTTGCCATTGATGAAGCCCATTGCATCAGCCAATGGGGCTATGATTTTCGTCCCAGTTACCTGAAAATAAAAACCATCCGGGAATTCTTTCCTGATTGTTCTTTTCTTGCATTGACCGCATCGGCTACCCCCAAAGTGCAAAAGGATATACAGGAGAAACTTGAATTCAGAACCAGAAACATCTTTCAGGCCAGTTTTCTTAGAAGTAATCTTTCATTTTCTGTTTTTAACATTGAAAACAAAGGGCAGAAAATGCTGGAGATTTTAAATGCTGTCCCCGGGAGTGCGGTTATTTATGCCCAAAGCAGAAAAAGTACGTCGCTTTGGTCTTCCTGGTTAATTCAGAATGGATTGGATTCGGATTATTATCATGCCGGATTAAGCCATAAAGACCGGGATAGAAAGCAAAAGAATTGGATAGAAGGAAAGACAAGAATTCTGGTTGCAACCAATGCATTTGGGATGGGCATTGACAAAGGGGATGTCCGGACTGTAATTCATGTTGAAGTACCGATGCACCCTGAGGCTTATTATCAGGAAGCGGGTAGGGCAGGAAGAGATGGAAATAAGGCTTATGCCGTTGCTTTATTTAATTATCAGGAACTTAAAGATGCGAAAAAGCGGATCGAGTTTAGTTTTCCGACTGCAAATTCCATCCGTTCTGTATATGAAAAGCTGGGGATTTATTTAAAACTTGCCATTGGTTCAGGGGAGTTGGCCAGTTTTGATTTTGATATTGAAAATTTTTGCAGGGCTTTTTCACTTCATCCAGGTTCGGTTTATCAAACATTCCGGAAATTGGAAATCGCTGGTTATTTGCTTTTTAATGAAGGCTTTTATCAACCCTCACGATTTCATTTTGTAGTAAGTTCAGGTGGATTGTATGATGCTCAGGTTAGAAATGAAAAGGTCGAAAAAGTTTCAAAAGCTTTGCTCAGGTTATATGGCGGAGAATTGTTTTCTGATTTTTTGCCCATTAAAGAATCAGAAATTTCTGTTATTCTGAATACAAGTGTGGAAGCGGTAGAAAAGGCGCTTTCAGAAATGAACGCACTTGGCATTGCAAAATATGAACTTCGGGCCAGCAATCCACAGGTAACTTTTCTCACCGCCCGTTTGGAACCGAAAAACCTCGATCTGGATTTGGAGCTTCTTACCCAGTTGAAGCAAAATGAATTGTCAAGATTGGCGACTATGGAAGAATACCTGACCATGGAAAAAAGCTGCCGGTCTGCCTTTCTTGCCAGTTATTTTGGCGAGCCTTCTCCTACAGATTGTGGGATTTGTGACCACTGCCTCCTAAAGAAAAGAAAGGAAAAGCCGCAGGGATTTGATTATTTCAAACCTATTGTTTTGAAAGACTTTGTTGAGCCTCAAAGTATAAAAGAGTATGAGCAACGTTTCCGACCGGTTCAGAGGGAGGAATTGAAAAAGACAATTTCCTTTCTTTTGGATGAGGAAATCCTTGAATTGGATTCAGCGGGTTTGGTAAAAGTGAAAGCAAAAAAGAAGGGGCGGTGAGGGATGTCAGGTAAGGCGTTTTATATCAATTAAATACTGCTGGCGTTTTAAAAACCAGTTGTGCAAAAATTTTATAATTCGCACTTCTGCTGCCGGATTTCCCATTCTGACCTCACCCCAACCCCTCTCCAGCGGAGAGGGGCTTAAAAATCAGCGAGTTATAATTATTGGAATTATTGGTTTACTTTTTCTGTATGCCTGAAGTAGTTTAGGCCAGGAATACCTGCCCGGCAGCAGACAGGGATTTCCTGGAGGCAATTCCGGATTTAAGAAAGAAATTTGGGACCTATTTTTGCAAGATTGCTGTGTTTTTAAAAAGAATCAATCTCCAAATACGCTCCCGGCGTTAATTCCCCCAAGCAGTGGTTTCCAAATCTAATCCGGGTCAATTGTTTCACCTGATTGTTGTTTTTGGCGCAAATCCTTCGGATGTGCCGGTTGATGCCTTCTTTTAAAATTACTTTGAAAGAGAAATCATCTACTTTTTCAAATTTTGCCGGCAAGGTGTGCCTTTGGCCAAGTTGAAAAGGATTGATAAAAGATTCAGCCAGAGAGGTTGTTATCGGGTGAAAAGTTTGAACAAGGTATTCCTTTTCGATGCTCGATTCATGGTTCATCATTTCCCTGTACATCTGACCATCATTGGTGAGCAACAAAAGCCCTTCCGAGTTTTTATCCAGGCGACCAAGCGCAAAAAGATCCTGGTAGGAGGGAGGTAAAATTTCGTAAATATGGTTTTCAATTTGCCGGTTGGAGGTGCATTCATACAAATTGGGTTTATAAAAAAGCACGTATTTCAGGTTGGTTCCCTGCCTTACCACTTCCCCGTTTATTTGGATTTGCTCATGGTAGCCAATGGTCCTTCGCGGATTGGTTTCTACCAATTGATTGACCAGTACTTTTCCATTGAGGCAGTAGTCCACCGCCATTTTGTGGCTGCATCGGGTTATTTTGGTGATTTGGTAACTAAGACTGTATCTGAATTGCATTCTTGCTTTCTGAATCTGGTTTCAGAATTTGCAAATAAGAACCAATTCAACCGGATTTTTGATTTTTAGCTGTCCTTTTTAATCGTTCCGGACTTATATAATCCCAAATAAAGCAATAGGATTTTAATGACTGATTTTCTGTTGCGGAATTTTGTTATAGCGGGTCACGCCTTAGCATGATTCGTTCCATTCATAAGCCTATGGTTTACATAACCAACTTATTATCAGAAAAAACAGGATTAATTTTGTGGATTATTACAAAGAAGTTTGAATTGGCCGGAGACCAAAAAATAAATGGAACGTGGCGCAACCACGCTCCATTTATGCTGCTGCTGATAATGCGGATGGTCCGACCGGTTGCGATGGCCCAGCTTTGTTGTTTCCTCACCTCGCCATGGCTCCAGGAGCCATCTTCGAAGATCTCATAGGTTTTATTCTCTCTTGTTCGTAGTTTTACAGCTGGTATAGGAATGAACCATTAATGAAAAATCAACATGAAAGTACTTATAGAAATTCCTGATAACGAGGCTGTTTTTGGGATGAAGGTTTTGAAGAGCCTTTTTTTTGTAAAAAAAGCCAAACCAATAAGCTCTTCAGCCATTGGGCTATGGGAAGATTTGAAGCTGGCGGCTTCAGAAGTAAGGCTGCATAAAGAGGGAAAAATCCAATTAAAAACGGCCCAACAGCTGCTTGATGAGTTATAAGATATTTCCAACCAGCAAGTTTGAGAAAGAGTTGAAAAGGTTGGTTAAAAAATTTCCATCCTTAAAAAGCGAATATCAAAGGCTGATCGAAATAATAAGTCAAGCCCCTGATTCAGGAAGTTTTATAGGAAATGATTGCTACAAAATTCGTTTAGCCATTAGCAGCAAAGGAAAAGGCAAAAGTGGTGGAGCAAGGGTAATTTCATATTTGTATGTAAAATCAGAATCGGTTTACTTGTTATCTATTTATGACAAGAGTGAAAAGGCCGATTTGAAGCCAAATGAATTGAAGGAAATGGTTGATAGTCTGGACCTCGTTGGTTGAAAATCCCAATCGGGCCACACTCTGGCATGATTCATTCCATTCATAAGCCTCTGGCTTGCATCACCAACTTATTATCAGAAAGAAACAGGATTAATTTTGTGGATTATTATAAAAATGTTTGAATTGGCCGGAGGCCAAAGAATGAACCGGAACGTGGCCCAACCACGCTCCAGTTGAGAGCGGGTTGAAAAAAGTCTTATCTCCAAAGCAAATTTGCTGTCATTTTTGGTGTAGTGGGTTAAAGTACATTTCTTTACACCCTCATCTTATTAAAAATACCATGCGGGTTTTACTTCTTACTTCTGTTTTTTCGGCTTTACTGATGTTTTCGGCCAATGCCCAAAGCATCGAGCGGATCCAGTTTTCGGGTCTGGCCTCAGACAACAACAATTTCCAACCGGTGGCAGGTTCGCCCTTTGGAACTTATATGAGTGGCGGCGCCGGTTCGCTGACGGTAGCTTCCGAATATGGAAAAAACACTTTTATTCCTTTGCAGGTTAAAACAATGGACCGTCCAACGGTGGATGTATCGGTTTATCCCAACCCCAGTTCCGATGAGGTTTTTATTGACTGGAAATCGGGCGACCCAACCGGACAAGTTCTGGTTTTACTCGATGCCAATGGCAGGGAGGTGAAAAAAGAGCCAGTAAATTCCAGCCACGTGCGCCTGATGCTAAAAGACATGGCAGCCGGCATGTACACACTGCAAATCATCAAGGGCCTTGAGAAACTGGGCTCCTATAAAATCATAAAAACCAAATAATTTCCATTCAAAAATTCAATCCGATCCATCGTATGAAATCCATTTATCTTCTATTTTTAGTATCCATTTTAAGCAGCACAGTACTGGCGCAAAGCAACATACCCCAGGTGGTGAGCTTTTCGGCTGTAGTACGCGATGCCAACAACCAGCCCTTGGCCAATACGCCGGTTAGCATTCGGCTGACCTTTAAAAAAGGCGGTGCTTCTGGTCCTTTGGTGTACTGCGCATTGCACCAGGATGTATCCAATGCCAATGGCTTTATCAGTTTGCAATTGAACCGCAATGTGCTGGGCACAGGCTGCAACGGCGCACCGAGCACTACTTTTGAAACCATTCCCTGGAAAGAAGGCGGCTTCTGGATGGAAGTAGAATACCAGACAGTACCGAACACGCCCTTTACCAGTTTAGGCCAACTGGAACTGGCCAGCAGCTTTTATGCCTTTGCGGCTGGGAGTGCTGAAGAAATAAAAGGAGTAAATCTGCAAGGCGCACAGAATGGCTACGTTTTGGCCTACAACCAAAGCACCGGCAAATGGGAACCAACTCCAGCTTCAGCCGGACCGCAGGGACCCATTGGCCCGATAGGACCACAAGGACCAGCGGGTCAAAATGGAACTCCCGGAGCAACAGGCCCTGCGGGTCCAGGTTATAGCAATGGCACAGCGCAAGGCCAGATGATGTATTGGAACGGGACATCCTGGATTACGATAACCCCGGGAAGTACAGGCCAGACGCTTACTTTTTGTAATGGTGTACCCACCTGGGGCCCCTGCCCGGTGAGCCTTGCAACACTTACAACCACGACAGTTTCATCAATTACCTCAACGACAGCCAGCAGCGGCGGCAATATCAGCAATGATGGCGGCGGAGCAATTACAGCCAGAGGCGTTGTTTGGAGTACAAGCCAGAACCCAACGATCGCATTAACCACCAAAACGGTTGATGGCACAGGTACTGGTAGTTTTACCAGCAGCATTACAGCCCTTAGCCCGAGTACAGTCTATTATGTACGGGCGTATGCGACCAATTCTGCAGGCACGGCTTATGGCAACCAGCAAACATTGACCACGCAGACCGGCGTTTCTCTAAACATCGAAACGGGCTTAATCCCTGCAGGTACATTTACGATGGGCAGCCCCACCTCTGAGCCGCAGAGAGGAACCGATGAAGTACAGCATCAGGTAACGTTGAGTGCGTTTCGGATGAGCAAATATGAAATTACAAATGCTCAGTATGCGGCATTTTTAAATGCGAAGAATATAAGCAGCAATGGCTTGTATGCTTTGGGTGCTTACCCAACCCAGGCTTTGATTTATGAAAATACAAGCTGGGGCTTAACCTGGACGGGCACGCAATGGCAGCCGGTGGCGGGTAAGGAAAATTTTCCGGTGGTGAATGTAACCTGGTATGGAGCGGCAGAATTTGCTACGTATGCTGGTGGGCGGCTGCCTACAGAAGCGGAGTGGGAATATGCCTGCCGTGGCAATACAACGACACCTTTTAACACGGGAGCCTGTCTGAACAACACGCAGGCGAATTACAACTGGCTATATCCGCTTACCGGCTGCACGAACACAAACACAACGTATCCGGCTCAGACCCAGGCCGTAAACAGCTATAGCCCGAATGCGTATGGTTTGTATAATATGCACGGCAATGTGTGGGAGTGGTGTGCCGACTGGTATGGTGCTTATTCTACTACGGCGCAGACCAATCCAACCGGTCCTGCCACCGGTGCGTACCGCGTTCTTCGTGGCGGCAGCTGGGGCGACGGCGCCCGGGACTGCCGCTCAGCCGGCCGCGGCGGCAGCTACCCGGACATC
>JAIXQU010000113.1 GCA_027485575.1 Cytophagaceae bacterium | reverse complement strand
TTACGGGTTGGGTGATGGTTGGAGAATAGAGTATGTTTGTCTTATCAAATTTCTATACAATGCAATATGAAAAATCTTTTGATGTTCCTTTTGTTTGGCATTCTGTCTAATCCGGATTGCAAATCCTACGATCTGGAGTACGGGATTGCAAATCCCGTACAGCGGGGAGATATTTGTGGAAGATGAAATTTGCCTAAAAATCGTGTCCGAGACGTTTTAACTTATTAAACATCCTGATAATTAATATAGCTGATACAAGATCTTTCCTTTCGAATTTAAAAGCTATATCCGAACCTTAATCATTTCCTAACCTTGAAAAAAACCATACTTTTCATTCTTTTTTTATCCTGCAGACAAATTTTTGCTCAGGTTAGTTTCGATACCACCGGCGGTCGGTATTCCCTTCCCATATTTGATTCAGTCAGAATTTATACTGACATCCAGTATTCCAGAAACCGAAATGCTACAGGTCAATTGCAGAATTTATCGCTCGATATTTATGAACCAAAAGGTGATACCCTTGCCCAAAGACCTGTGATAGTCCTACTTCATGGGGGTGGATTTATTCAAGGTTCTAAAGCAGATATGGCCTACTCATGCACTCAGTTTGCGAAAAAAGGATTTGTAACCGTTTCTGTTCAATACCGGCTCGGGTTTACTGCCTTAACTTCTGCGGGTGTGACCCAAATGGTTGTCAGGGCAACCCAGGATATGAAAAATGCCATTCGTTTTTTAAGGAAATCGGCCATTGAAAACAATCCCTATAAAATTCATCCTGATTTTATTTTTGGGGGTGGATTTTCTGCAGGTGCAATTACAGCGCTTCATGTCGCTTATATGGACAAGTTGAGCGAAGTACCTGCCAATCAAAATATTACTTCATTGGATAGTCTGCACAACAATGGACTTTATCCGGGTCTGGATTGGCGGTTTAAGGCGGCCATCAATATTGCAGGTGCTATTGGCGACACCAATTGGATAGAACCTGGAAACACTCCCGTGGTCTCATTTCATGGAACGGCCGATGCAACCGTTCCTTATGTCAGTGGGAGTTTTGGATTGCCGGGTGTAGGTTCGATTCTTCTTTTTGGAAGCAAAACTGTGGACCTGAGATGTAAATCTCTGGGCATCAACACTAGCTTAAGGCCATTTGAAGGGGCTGGCCACGATTATACTTCCGGACTTCCCTGGGCGGCAGACACCACAGAAAGCCGAATTTCAAAATTTCTGGTTCCGTTTTTAACGCAACCTACAACAGGGCTTGACAAAACTTTAACTTCCAAATCTGAAATCAAATTGTATCTGGCAGAAAAGGAATGGCAAATTGAAATTCCAGAAAATAGTTTTGAATTTTTGGTTCTGGATCTGGCAGGTAAAATGCTGGCGGTGCAGAAACAAACAAGTGGTTCATTCTTAAAACTTCCTTTTTCAAATCACCATCGAATTCTAAAAATCAAAACTGAAAAAGGACTGCAAAAATCTCTTTTCCTACCCTCCAGGATTTGACATTTTTTTCATAAAATAAAAAAGAAGATATTAGAAATTTATAGGAGTATCACCTTATTTGCACTCACTTACTTATTTTAAAAGAAATAGATGAAAATCATCGTACCAATGGCTGGTCTGGGAAAAAGAATGCGGCCGCATACACTTACTGTTCCAAAACCATTAATTCCAATTGCAGGCAAACCCATCGTTCAAAGGCTTGTGGAAGATATTGCAAAGGTTTGTGGAGAGAGCGTTGAAGAAGTAAATTTTATCATTCACAGTTCATTTGGAAAAGAAGTTGAAAAAAAGCTTAAGTCAGTTGCCGAATCGGTCGGTGCCAAAGGTTTGATTTCCTATCAGGATACGCCAATGGGAACTGCCCATGCCATTCTTTGCGCTGAAGAATCTCTAAACGGAAACCTGGTTGTGGCCTTTGCCGATACTTTGTTCAAGGCAAATTTCAAACTTTCAAAAGGACATCCCAATACAATCTGGGTACAAAAAGTAGAAGATCCGAAACCATTCGGCGTGGTAAAACTGGATGCCAACAACCAGATAACAGATTTTATTGAAAAGCCGGAAACCTTTGTTTCTGACCTGGCCATTATCGGGATTTATTATTTCCAGGATGGTGAAAATCTGAAGCAGGAACTTCAATTTCTTTTGGACAACGACATCAAAGACAAAGGTGAATACCAGTTGACCAATGCACTTGAAAATATGAAAAATAAGGGTTTGGTTTTCGTACCAGGTCAAGTAGATGAGTGGTTGGATTGTGGAAATAAAAATTCAACCGTAGCAACAAATGACAGATACTTAACCTATATTCCGGAGAAAGAACTGATTGGTTCCGGTGCCGTTTTAGAAAATTCTGTTCTGATTCCGCCCGTGTTTATTGCGGATGGGGCAACGGTTAGGAATTCAGTGGTTGGTCCATTTGTTTCTGTCGGAAAAGGTTCCACGGTTGACCATTCGATTGTTTCTTCTACCATCATTCAGGAAAATGCAAAACTGAAGGAGGCCAATGTCAAAAACTCTATGGTAGGAAACTATGCTGAAGTCAAAGGAAAGGCCGGTGACCTAAGCCTTGGTGATTACAACGTGATTCATATTTAATTATTAAATCTCAAATATTTGGTCCACTTTGAGCATTCATTGTGGACCTTTTTTATGAAAAAATTTATCCTTTCTGCACTGCCATTATTTTTGATAATGGGCTTTGCTACGGCCCAGAAAAGTTTAAAAAAATTATGGTCAACCGACACCCTGCTTCAGGTACCGGAATCGGTTCTTTTTGATGGAAAAGAAAATTGCCTTTGGGTTTCATGCATCAATGGAAAGCCGGGAGAGAAGGATGGAAAAGGAAGCATAGCACAATTAAGAACAGATGGCAGAATCATAGATATAGACTGGATTTCCGGTTTAAATGCACCAAAAGGAATGGCAAGACACGGGAAATATTTATATGTAGCCGACCTTACCAACCTGGTTATCATTGACATAGGGAATAGAAAAATTGAAAAAACAATCCCGATTGATAGTGCCCTTTTTCTCAATGACGTGACAGCAAACTCAGATGGCATTGTCTATATCTCAGATTCAAAAACAGGAAAAATACATCAATATAAAGATGGAAAAACAACGGTTTTCCTTGAAAAAATAAACCGGCCAAATGGTCTTCTCGCTTTGGGTTCAGACCTTTGGGTTCTTGCTTCCGGAGAGTTAATTAAAGTAAAATCCAACAAGGAAATGGAAAAAATTGCCATCGGAATGGATGGAAGCACAGATGGAATCGAACAGATTTCTCCTGGAGAATTTCTTGTAAGTTGCTGGTCTGGAGTTGTGTACCACGTTACTGACAAAGGGGTTGCCAACATATTACTCGACACCAGAATTCAAAAATCAAACACGGCAGATATTGGTTTTGACCCGACAAGAAAAATAGTTTTTGTCCCAACTTTCTTTAAAAATACTGTGGTTGCATACCAACTTAACTAAAAAATCCGGGGTTATTCTCGTTAGAATTTCTTTCAGATATGTTACACACTAACAATCCAATTATTCCTTCGGTTTAAAAGTCTAAATATTGAAATAACAAATGAAAATTGAAATCAGGGAAAACGACAAAGTTGTAATTTTTGGGGCAGGCCTTGTTGGGTCATTGCTTTCCATATTGCTTTCCAGAAAGGGCTTTCAGGTAGAAATTCATGAGAAAAGGCCAGACCTGAGGTTTAAAGCTTATGCCAATTTAAGGTCGATAAACCTGGCGCTAAGCCACAGAGGTTGGAGGATATTGGAGGAAGCCGGCCTGGCTGATGACTTGAAAAAAATTGCATTGCCCATGTACGGAAGGTTGGTCCATATTCCGGGAAAAGAAGCTGTTTTTCAACCTTATGGAAAATCGGAACAGGCCATTTATTCCATTTCCAGGTACAAGCTCAATTGCTTTTTACTGGACAAGGCTGAAGAAGAAAAAAACATAAAAATCTATTTTGAAAGCAAAGCCGAAAAATTCGCTTTCGACAAATCTCTTGCCTATGTTGCAGATATTGAGGGCCTAAGACATCGGCTGGAAGCCAAGGCGTTTTTTGGTTCTGACGGTGCTTTTTCTGCCCTTAGGTATGAAATGATGCGGGAGGACAAATTCATGTACGAGCAAAATTACATTGAGCATGGGTACAAAGAATTCACCATTCCGCCAGCTCCGAATGGAGATTGGGCTTTAAGAAAAGACGGGCTTCATATCTGGCCCAGAAAGTCTTTTATGATGATAGCATTACCCAATCAGGATAAAACATTTACCTGTACGCTCTTTTTTCCATTTGAAGGAAAAAGTTCATTTTCCGGCATTGATTCAGAAAACGAAATAAAAACCTTTTTTGAAAAAGAATTTCCGGACCTGATTACTTTAATACCAGACTATTTATCTCAATACCAGAATCATCCTGTTGCTTCTTTGGTCACCATTAAATGTGCTCCATGGAACAATAGAAATTTCCTCCTTATTGGCGATGCCGCCCATGCGATTGTTCCCTTTTATGGTCAGGGTATGAATGCGGGCTTTGAAGATTGCCGGATTCTGATGGAACATCTGCAAAGTGCCGAATCCTGGGATGGACTTTTTAGTCAATTTTATAAAAACCGGAGAGCAGATGCAGACGCAATTTCTGATTTGGCTTTGGAAAACTTCATTGAAATGCGGGACCTGATATCTGACCCTGAATTTATTCTGAAGAAAAAGCTTGAATCCATCATTGTTTCTTTGGGCATTGAAAACTGGATTCCTCAATATACAATGGTAACCTTTTCGGATCTGCCTTATAGTCAGGCACAAGAACGGGGGCACCACCAGGCTTTTGTTTTAGAACAGCTCAGAAAACTGGAAAATTGGAACGATCTTGAGGAGACAGAATGGGCAGAAAAAGTGGCGGTGCATTTGGAGATGCTTTGGCCCTGATTTGGTTTTGTTCTACTCCTATTCATTATAAAAGTTTTAAAATTAACGATTTACATACAGAGGAGTTGAAAATCCCATCTCTTTTGCTGAATTTTGAGCACTTTCGAAATTTTCTTTCACTCCATTTTAAAATTTATTAATTTCCATATATCGACCGCTATTGTTTCCGTGTTTAACTATTTAACCTAACTACCCCAAATATGACCATTAAAGAACACACTGAAGAGCTGGTATCCAAACCTTTAACAAAGTTTGTAGAAAGGGTATTATCCTATACAAAGGCAAAAACACCTGATAAAATCAACCGATCGATAAGTGAATCAGATTTTATCAGCCGCGATTTAAGTTGGCTTCAATTTAATTTCAGGGTCCTTGACCAAGCCAAGTTTACAACCAGAAATGTTTTCGAGCGGCTAAAATTCCTTGCCATCACCGCCTCAAATTTTGACGAGTTTTTTATGATCAGGGTAGGTTCTTTATACAACTATCTTGATTTTGGCAGAGAAAGAATGGATTATTCCGGTTTGCGGGAAAACCAATTCAGGACAATGTTACTCAATGAGAGTCAGGAGTTTTATAATAGCCAGAACCAACTTTTCTCCAAAGAACTGGTTCCTCTTTTTAAAAAGAACGGATTCGAAATCGTAGGCATAAATGACCTGGAAGAAAAGGAAAGGGATATCGTTTTTGACTACTTCAAAAGAACAGTGCACCCTATGTTGACACCCATGATGT
>JAIXQU010000051.1 GCA_027485575.1 Cytophagaceae bacterium | reverse complement strand
TTTCCTTTAAAACTTCCGAAAGCTGAAGGTAAAACTGAAAAAATCATTCCTAAAAAATAGGCACTTCAAAATCCCTGGAGATGCCACTTGGACGCAGACCACATGGGGGATAGAGCAGTTCAAACCTAAACCTGAAAAATTTTAAAATTGCCATTGCCCTGTTTAGCAGGTTTTGCTTGTCTCAATATTTGATGATGAAAAAAACGAAAGACAATGAATTGAAAATGAAGAACATAAAAATCAAATCGTTTTAATAAACAGATTTAAAAAAAACTCAATTCCTGTTTTGTCTATATTTGAACCCAGCCTTGATGGCTTTTAATGAGAATATTTTGTATTTAAAATAGTGATTTTAAATGGGTTGTGGTTCGTGTAGTAGTGGTGGTTGCTCCACAAAATCGGGAGATAGTAAATCCGGGGGATGCTCTGGCTGTAGTGGAGGTTCGTGCAATGTGCTTAGCACCTCCGATTGGTTGGGCGATATTTTTGATTGGGTCAATGAATCTTACAGAAACCTTGTAGAAATACGGTTTAAGGCCGGAAGGAAGGAGTTTTTAATCAACAAAACAGGAAAGAGACTTTACACCGGCGATGCCGTTATGGCTGAAACCGGCTCAGGATATCACTTGGGTTTTGTATCCCTTCAGGGAGAAATGGCCCATTTACAATTGAAAAAAAAATCACCAAAAACCACCTGGGAAGAACTAAAAGGCATAGTTCGACTGGCTACTGACCGGGATTTTGAAAAATACGAAGAAGCCCGGAACAGAGAACTGCCGAGTCTTTACAGAACAAGACAGATTGTAACTGAGCTGAAGCTTCCCATGAAACTTTCTGATGTAGAGTTTCAGGCAGACGGAACCAAAGCCACTTTTTTCTATTCTTCTGAAGAGCGGGTAGACTTCAGAGAATTGATAAAAACAATAGGAACAGAATTTAAAGTAAGGGTAGATATGAGGCAAATCAGCCTCAGACAGGAAGCAGGAAGAATAGGTGGCATTGGCACTTGTGGCCGGGAACTTTGTTGTTCAACCTGGCTAACTGATTTTAAAGGGGTGGCCACTTCGGCAGCCCGCTACCAGAATCTTTCCTTGAATCCTACAAAACTTTCAGGCCAATGCGGAAGGCTTAAATGCTGCCTTAACTATGAATTAGACACCTATTTGCAGGAGTTAAAAGACATACCCAAGGTGGATAGAGACCTTCAAACCTTGAAAGGAAGCGCCAGACTTCAGAAAACTGATATTTTCAGAAAGCTGATGTGGTTTGCTTACAACAATGATGACAGCAACTGGGTCAACATTGACATTGGGAGGGTGAATTATATCCTTGACCTTAATAAGAAAGGACAGAAGCCAACAGCTTTAACGGAGGAGGAAGAAATCATCATCACGGAGGCCGAAACCGAGGTGAAAAATGAAGATTTGATAGCCTTGGATAAAAAATACTCCAAAAAGAAGAAGAAAAAGAACAAACCAGGTGGCTCCTCCGGGCAACCGCCACTGCAGGCAAAATCTGGAAATCCAAATCAGGGACCTATCAATCCAAGACCGGGAAATCCAAACCAGGGGCCGGGAAATCCGAGACAGGCCAATCCAAACCAGGGGCCAGGAAATCCGAGACAGGCTAATCCAAATCAAGGGCCGGGAAATCCGAGACAAGGAAATCCAAACCAAGGGCCAGGAAATCCGAGACAAGGAAATCCAAACCAGGGGCCAGGAAATCCGAGACAGGGAAATCCAAACCAGGGGCCGGGAAATCAGGCAACCAGCAAAGGGAATCCTTCAAATGCAGGGCAACCCAACAGGCCTCCTAACAGAAATCCCAACAATGACGGAAACAAAAACAGACCTACCGGAAACCCGCCAGAGTCTTCAGAATCCTAAAGTAGATTTGAAATATTAAAGTTGTGGCTTTGTCCAGAAGCCACAACTTTAACTTGAAAAAAAACCAACAAAAACGGTATAAGCAGATTTTAAATTGATTTTCAGTCATTTACAAAATTTGCCTTGATAAACTAAATCGGACTAATTTTGCAGATTGATCCTAATAATTGATTGACACAGAATAAATCTTCAAGATTCAGCAGCGACCTGGTAAATATTTTCTATCAGATTTCAAATTATTGGCTGCTTTTTTTGGTTTCACTGGTGATTGCGTTGGGGCTGGCGTTTTCCTATGTCAGGTACACAGAACCCATTTTTAAAGTAAGCACTGCCATTTTAATGCGGGACGATGCCTCCAAAAATACCGGAATGGAGTCCCTTTTTAAGGATTTAGGCATCAGCAGCGGGAAAAAAAATCTTGAAAATGAAATAGAAGTCCTCAAGTCTTTCACCATGATAAGGAAAGCCATCCTTGAACTGGACTTCGGCGTTTTTTATTTTTCAGAAGGAAATATTAAGACGACAGAGATTTATCAGGAAAATCCATTCACTGTTTCTTATGATACCTTGTCAGAAGAAATTGTAGGCCAACCTATCTACATCAAAAAACTAAATGATACGGAATTTCAACTTCATACCCAGTATGAAAAAATATATTTCGACCCCCAAACCAAATCCTTTTCTCAAACCAATCCGGAAAACCTACCCGGAAGATGTAATCTTAGGTTTGGCATCAGCTATGGTATGGACCAAACCAGGTTTTCGATAAAATTCGACCCAATAAAACTGGAGGAATTTAACAAAAACAGTAGGTTCTTTTTCACCTTTAACAATCCGGACAAGCTTGCTGATTCCTACAAAAACAGACTTCAGGTAAAGCAGGCCAACAAACTAAGCACCATCCTGGATCTCAACATTTCAGGAAAAAATATCCAAAAAGAAGCAGATTTTCTCAACCAACTGGTGGAGGTCTATTCCAATGGTTTGCTGGAAGAAAAAAACAGAGTTGCCTCAAACACCATTTTGTTTATAGACAACCAACTTACTGAGATAACCATCTCACTACAGGATGCGGAGGAGCAGCTTAAATATTTCAGGACCAACAACAAAATCATGGACCTAAGTTTTGCTGCAAGCAATGCATTTAACAAACTGGATGGGCTGGAAACAGAAAAAGCCCAGATAATTGTTAAACGAAAATACTATGATTATCTCCTGAACTATGTAAAAAGCAATGACGCAATGCGTGATGTTGTGGCGCCATCTTCGATTGGAATCAGTGATCCTCTTTTGACCTCGCTCATCCAGCAAATGTCTAAGCTGGGTTCAGAAAGATCGGTCCTTGCCCTGACTACGAAAGAAAAAAATCCGGCCTGGTTTGTACTGGAAGATAAAATCAGCTCGATTAAAAAAGAATTGATTGAAAACATAAAAGGCATTATTGCCAATTCACAAATCAGTCTGGATGAACTCAATAACAGGATTACGATTTTAGAAAAAAGTGTGAATCAACTTCCAGACAATGAGCGGCAGTTGGTCAACATTCAAAGGAAATTTAACCTGAACGACAATATTTACACCTATCTCCTTCAAAAAAGAGCAGAGGCCGGAATTTCAAGAGCCGCCAACATCGCAGATTGCCAGGTAGTTGAAAAGGCAGCACAAAGGTCGGCCTCCCTTGTTGCACCTAAAAAAGTTATCGTTTTCGCTGTAGCCATATTCTTTGGGTTTATCATACCCATGATTTTTGCCCTGGTTAGAATATGGTTGAATGACAAGATTTTAACCAAAGAGGATCTTGAAAAGGAATCATCCATTCCAATTGTAGGCATGGTTGGAAACAAAACCAATGGAAACAACCTGATTACACTCAACAATCCCAGAGGTTCTGTAGTAGAAGATTTTAGGTCAATAAAGCTCAACTTGCCCTATGTTCAGCCAAGTAAAGTTGTCAAAACCATTTGTGTAACTTCATCTGCGCCAGGCGAAGGAAAAACTTTTTGCTCGGTCAATCTGGCTTCTGTTTATGCCCTTTCCGGAAAGAAAACCTTGGTTCTTTTTGCTGACCTGAGAAGACCAAGAATAGACAAGGAGCTTGAAATATTGAATGAAAAAGGGCTTAGCAATGTGCTTGCCGGAACTGAAGAGTTGCTTTCCTGTATTCAGGAGTCTTCGGTGAAGAATCTTTTTGTCTTGCCTTCGGGACCCACACCTCCAAATCCGGCAGAACTCCTTGGTTTGGAAAAAATGGATGAAATCATGGCCCAACTCAAAGAAATATATGATGTAATCATCATCGATACCCCTCCTTTGGGTTTGGTAGCAGACAGTTTGATTTTACTCAAATACAGTGATGTGGTTTGCTACATTGTGAGGCATAATTACACCAGAAAGGTGTTTTTAAGAAAAATCAACGAAATGTATGAAGATGCCAAAATCAAAAATATTTGTTTGGTAATCAACGATATTGTGGGGGACACCGTCAGGTATGGCTATGGGTATGGCTACCGGTATGGGTCTTATGGTTATCAGAATGGATATTTTGATGAAGAAATATTGCCCTTCTGGAAAAAAATTAAAAAAAGGTTGTTCCAAAAAACTTCATAGAAGGATGAAAAACACCTTAAAAAAAATTCTGATCGTTTTTGGAACCCGACCTGAAGCCATTAAAATGGCTCCGGTTGTTAAGGCATTAAAAGAGAAGAATGAACTCTGGCAGACAGAGGTATGCATCACTGGACAGCACAGGGAAATGCTTGACCAGGTAATGGATTTTTTTGAAATAGAGGCAGATTATGATTTGAACGTAATGAAGTCAAATCAAACCCTTTTTGACCTGTCCTCCAACATTCTTCTGGGTATGAAAAATGTGCTCCAAAGGTCAAATCCCGACCTTGTTTTGGTTCATGGAGACACCACAACTTCTTCAATTGCAGCACTTTCTGCCTATTATTACGGCGCACAAGTTGGTCATGTTGAAGCAGGATTAAGAACTTTTGATAAATGGGCGCCATTTCCGGAAGAGATGAACCGGGCCATAACCGGACGGTTGACAGACTACCACTTCGCACCTACAGAAAGCTCCAGAGAGAATTTATTAAGAGAAAATGTTGATGATAAATCCATCGTTGTCACGGGAAATACGGTAATTGATGCATTGCTTTTTTCGGTTCAGAAGGTGAGAACCCAAAAGAGCGAACGTGCAGCCTCAATCGAATCTATGCTGGATTTGTCTAAACCCATCATCCTGGTTACAGGGCATAGAAGAGAAAACTTTGGAGAAGGGTTTCTCAATATTTGCAAGGCCTTGCTGGAGATCAGCAGAAATTCAGATGCTGAAATTATCTATCCGGTTCATTTAAATCCAAATGTTCAAAAACCAGTGGGTGAACTTCTCAGTGATCAAAATAGGATTCATCTCATAGAACCCCTTGACTATGAAACCTTTGTTTGGTTAATGGACATAAGCTACATGGTGATAACAGATTCGGGAGGAGTGCAGGAAGAAGCGCCATCTCTCGGGAAACCTGTATTGGTAATGCGGGAAAAAACAGAAAGACCAGAGGCCGTAGAGGCTGGAACTGTAATTCTTGTAGGGACAGACACAGTCAAAATAGTGGAGAAAACATTAAATCTTTTAAACGACTCCGAGCTTTATGACCGGATGAGCCACCTTCATAATCCTTATGGAGATGGAAGGGCGGCACAAAGGATAAAAAGATTTTTAGAAAACAAGTGGGCTTTTACAAATGAACAGGAGCCGCAAAATATAAATGGATAGAAATAAAAAGGTTTGCATTTTCGGACTTGGATACATCGGATTACCAACAGCAGCTTTGTTGGCGAATAGCGGCTATCAGGTTCTGGGAGTGGACGTAAAACAAGAAATAATTGAAACCATTAATCGTGGTGAAATTCATATAATCGAACCCGATTTGGATGCGTTCGTTCATGCGGCTGTCCATTCCGGAAATTTAAAAGCCGATCTTGACCCAACGGAGGCCGATATTTTTATCATTGCCGTACCAACACCTTTTCATGAAGATTTAAGTCCCAACATTTCTTATGTGTTGGAGGCTGCCAGGTCTCTGGCTTCCAAGGTTAAACCAGGCAATCTGATAATACTGGAATCAACCTCACCCGTAGGAACTACCGAAAAAATACAGGCAGAACTGATTCAACTGGGTGTAGACACTGATAATCTGCATTTTGCTTATTGCCCTGAAAGGGTTTTACCCGGGCACATCATGAAGGAGTTGATTGAAAACGACAGGATTATCGGAGGCATTACCAAAGAAAGCACCAAAAAAGTTGCCGATTTCTATAAAACCTTTGTGAAAGGTGCTGTATTGGAAACCAATTCCAGAACGGCAGAAATGTGCAAACTGACCGAGAATGCCAGCAGGGATGTAAATATTGCCTTCGCCAATGAACTTTCAATGATTTGCGACCCATTGGACATCAATGTTTGGGAACTGATATCTTTGGCAAACAAACATCCAAGGGTTAATATTTTAAGACCCGGAACGGGGGTGGGTGGACATTGCATCGCAGTTGATCCCTGGTTTATTGTTTCTCAAAGCCCTGATACTGCCAAAATAATAAAGCAGGCAAGGGAGGTAAACAACTTCAAAACCCAATGGGTGATTGAGAAAATAATCAATACATGCCTTCGATTTAGAATTGAAAATAAGAAAAAGCCAAAACTGGCATGTCTGGGTCTGGCATTTAAACCAGACATTGATGACTTGCGGGAATCACCCGCATTGGAAGTTGTTGAAAGGTTGATTTCAGAAAAAATCGATTGCATGGTGGTGGAGCCCAATATTGAGTCTCACCCAAAAATGAAATTGGTTGAACTTGAGGAAGCCATTGAAAAAGCCGACA
Organism: Cytophagaceae bacterium; assembly: GCA_027485575.1. Lineage (GTDB taxonomy): Bacteria > Bacteroidota > Bacteroidia > Cytophagales > Flexibacteraceae > CAMDMI01. The sequence goes on along the minus strand of JAIXQU010000051.1, from coordinate 112,939 downwards.
TCGTAGTAGTACTTGTCGGGCACAAACCATTCAAAAATGTATCATTCAAAGAATCGGGCATTGTGCTTGATTTTATAGGATTAAACGTATAAAATACTGATTTAGAAACATTAATAATATGTTCGATTATTCATACAAGGCACCCAAAGTAATTGCAGAAATTGGCTGCAACCATATGGGCGAATTTGAAATTGCAAAAGACCTGATCAGGCTTGCCAAAGATTGCAATTGCGATGTTGCAAAATTTCAAAAGAGAAACAACAAAGAACTTTTAACAGAGGATCAATATAATGCCCCCCATCCCAATGCATGGAACAGCTATGGCGAAACCTATGGGGCTCACCGGGAATATCTCGAGTTTAATGTAGAGCAACACAGAGAATTAAAGGCCTTTTGCGAAAGCATTGGCATTGAATATTGTACATCTGTTTGGGATGTGACTTCGGCCAACGAAATCATAAGTCTGAATCCAGGTTTCATCAAAGTGCCTTCAGCCTGCAACAACAATTTTGCGATGTTAAAGGTATTGAGAGACACCTACCAGGGGGAAGTGCACATCAGTTTTGGAATGACCACACAGGCCGAAGAGGAAATGGTAGTGAAGTTTTTTGAAGAAACCGGTTCAGCAAAAGACAGGCTGGTAATTTACTCCTGCACCTCGGGATATCCTGTTCCATTCAAAGATATTTGTTTGTTGGAAATCAACAGATTGTACAGCTCTTTTGGAACCAGAGTTAAGGAGATCGGATTTTCAGGTCATCATTTGGGCATAGCCATGGATCTTCCTGCTTACACGCTTGGAGCGAGATGGATAGAACGCCATTTCACCAAAGACCGGACCTGGAAAGGAACAGACCACGCTGCATCATTAGAAGTACCTGGCATGCAAAAACTTGTCCGGGACCTTCACCACGCTTTTGAGGCGCTTCAGTTTAAAAAGGATGAAATTCTTGAAATTGAAATGGTTCAGAGAAAGAAATTGAAAAACCAAAAAGGATAGTCGCAGAGGGTTTTGGGACGGAAAGACCTCAATTCCTGATTCAAAAAAAATGAAGGCAAATCCATTAAAAACTCTGGCCATTATACCGGCAAGGGGAGGTTCCAAAGGACTTCCAAACAAAAATATTTTGCCTTTGGCCGGCCATCCCTTGATTGCTTACAGCATTGCAGCTGCCAAAGCCAGTCCATTGATTGACAGGGTGATTGTCACCACAGATTCTGAAATCATCGCCAACATTTCAAAAAAATATGGTGCTGAAATCCCGTTTTTGAGGCCAAAGGAACTAGCAGGTGATTTCACCACGGATATTGAAACATTTCAACATGCACTCGCATGGCTGAAAGAGAATGAGGGTTATGTCCCGGATTTGGTATTCCAGTTGAGACCTACTTCGCCCATCCGTTTTTTGGGAGAAATCGAGCATTGCATTCAGATGCTTTCTGAAAATGAGGCAGCTCAATCAGTAAGAACCATTACCCCCTCCCCTATCACGCCATATAAAATGTGGACCTTGCCTGAGGAAAATGAATTTATGCGTCCCCTTTTATCGGTGGAAGGAATGGATGAGCCTTTTAATATGCCAAGGCAAAAACTTCCAAAAACCTACTGGCAAACAGGAACTTATGACCTTATCCGTTGGAACGTCATCATGGAGCAAAACTCAATGACAGGGAAAAACATACTGCCAATTGTAATTGAAAATGAAATGAGCATCGATATAGATGATATGACGTCTTTTGTAAAGGCTGAAGAAATTTTAAGAAATAATCCTACCTGCATCAGGCCAGAATGATCTCAAAATCAGATTCAATTTTAATTGTAGGCGGAGGTTCAATTGGCGAGCGCCATATTGGAAACCTTCAAAGCCTTGGTTATTCAAATATTTACGTTCTAAGATCCAGAAATTTACCTTTTCGACTGGTAGATGCCAAAACTGTAAATCAGATTTTTACCTGGGAAGAAGCCGAATCCATTAAGCCAAAAGCCTCCTTCATCTGCACGCCTACTTCTTTACATCTTGAGCAAGCCATAAAATCTGCAGAAATTGGTTCACATATATTTATTGAAAAGCCGATTTCACATAATCTCCTGAACATCATCAAGCTTAAGGAATTGGTTGAGGCCAAAAACCTCTTTTGTTTTATTGGGTACATGATGCGGTACCATCCCCTCATTAAACAAATGAAAGAAATCATCGAAGCCAAAACCTATGGAAATTTACTTTCATTCCATTCTCATTGGGGTGAATATTTGCCCGATTGGCATCCCTGGGAAGATTACAGGGAAGGATATGCCGCAAGAAAGGAATTGGGAGGTGGTGCTGCGCTTACTTTAAGCCATGATTTGGATTTAATGTTCTGGTTGAGTGATTCAAACCTCAAAAGACATTTTATGATTTCCAATAAAAAGAGCCAGCTTGAGGTCACAGCTGAAGCAGGTGCAGATTTTTTATTGGAGCTTGAAAATGGAACTACAGGACATGTTCACCTCAACTATTTCCAAAGGCCATCTCAAAGACAAACGACTTTGATTTTTGATACTGCAACCCTTCATTTTGATTATTATCTATCCAGCCTGGAAATAAAAACCAAAGAAAGTATCCAGAAAACCGAGGATCCAAACTTTGATAGAAACCAATTATTTATTTCTGAACTTCAGGATTTTTTCATGAAGTGTGATAACTTTTCGATCTCTGAATCTATCCGGAATATAGACCATGCGACAATGCTGGTGCGTATTTGCGAATAATTTACTTTTAACTTTAAGATTTATTAAAAATGTCAACTCCAGAACCAGAAATTTCAATCGCAGGTAAAACCATTTTAATCACTGGTGGAACCGGACTCATTGGACGGGAAATTGTGACCTGTTTTTTGGAACAAGGTGCTCAGGTTGTGGTTGGAGATATTGTAGATTCTGCGTTAGAAACCTTTGGAAATGAGTTGAAAACGAAGTTTAACGAGGCTGATTTCTTTATGGTTAAATGCGACATAACCAATGAAAATGAAGCTGGAAATATTGTTGAAGCCACGGTAAAAAAATTCGGGAAACTGGATGTTTTAATAAATAATGCAGCCATAGATGCCAAATTTGACCAGACCGGAACCGATTCTGTAGATTCCAGCCGGTTTGAAAACTATCCGATTTCCTTATTGCGAAAATCGGTTGAAGTGAATTTAAATGGCACCGTCATCATGACACAGGCTGCCTGCCGGCAAATGCTAAAACAGGGCTATGGAAACATAATCAATGTGGCATCTACCTATTCCATGGTGGCGCCTAACCAGGCCTTATATGATTTTGGAGATGGTGAGCCTATTCGCTATAAACCAGTAGATTACATAGCCTCTAAATCATTTGTTCCTAACTTTACAAGGTATATTGCGACCTATTACGCCAAGGAAAAAATAAGGTGTAATGCCATAGTGCCGCATGCTATTTTTAACAACCACGGGGAAAAATTTACCAATAATTTTTCGAAATTTTCTCCGCTGGGAAGAATGAGCGATAGAAGTGAACTTAGAGGGCCTTTTCTTTTATTGGCTTCAGAATCAAGCAGCTATATGACAGGCTCTGTATTAACAGTCGATGGAGGCTGGACTGCCTGGTAAAAACCCCACAAACAAAATATTTCAGTTTATTTATTAAAAAAGCGGGAATTTGAAAGTAAAATTGTTCTTAACAGATGTGGATGGCGTCTTAACGGATGCCGGAATGTACTACACCGAAAGTGGAGATGAATTTAAAAAATTCAATACCCACGATGGAATGGGAATAAAACTTCTCAGAGATGCGGGTATCAAAACCGGCATTATCACAACTGAAAATACCAAAATAGTAGAAAGGAGAGCAGCCAAATTAAAGGTTGACTATCTCTATCAAGGAATTTATCCGAAGGTAAACGCGGCATTGGAAATCTGCGCAAAGGAAAATCTTTCCCTTTCGGATGTTGCCTATATCGGAGATGATGTCAACTGCCTTGAACTCCTAAGTTCAGTAGGTCTGGCAGCTTGCCCAAAAAATGCCTTGCCGAAAATAAAGGCCATTCCTGGCATAATCCAATTGGAAAAAGCGGGAGGAGATGGCGCTGTAAGGGAATTCATTGAACTCATTTTTGAAAAGTATTTATGAAACTAGGGCTTGTCGTTCACTTCTTCGATTTCAGAAACGATGTTAGGCAGTGGATCGAAGAGCTTTCAAAAGAACAGGAAGTGGTTTTATTTCTTCGCAAAGAAGATGAGGAAACCATTAGGAAAATGGCGCCTGACCATTTAGAAATCAGGATCATTGAAGAAAAAAAGAGCAGCATCTGGAATAAATTCTGGGAAGTTGCATTTCGCTTTTTTGGAAAATTACCGAAAAGCAGACAGAATTATTATCTGATGGAACAGTTCAAAATTTCCATTTCAGATGACAAACAAAAGGTAAAGTCTGCAACCAGAATGCTCAATTTTTCAATGTCACTTCCAAAAGTTTTGGGTTATGATGATTTTATTTCTCAATTGGTTTATAAGAAAAAAACCCGGATTGAGGACATTGACCACTTTGTCTGCTTCACTGAACTAAGCGACAACTATTTGATTTCAAGATTAATAGACGAAAAAAAGAAGATCTTTGTTTATGTATATTCCTGGGACCATCCTTGTAAACACCTTCGTTTCTCGAAACGTTTACAATATCTGGTTTGGCACAATGGCATTAAAGAAGATGTAGCCAATCTTCAGGAAATTCCTGAAGCCAATATCCGCATTATAGGCGCCACTCAAATGGGATATGTGCACCGTTTTCTGGAGAAAAAAAATCAATCCATTTCTCCCTATCCATTTGATTATGTGTATTTTGGTTGTGCCATCGGAGTTCCACCTTTGGTTCCGCTGGAATTGGAAATCGTGAGAAAAACCGCAGAATCTCTGAAGAAAATTTGCCCGGACTGGAAGCTTTTGGTCAGACCTTATCCAGTTTTAAGAGATTGGTCTCACTACGATGCACTGAAAGAAATAGACAATATCGTGGTTGACGATGGCTTTAGAAATCCAAATTCAGTAGGAATCTCCGTTGGTGAAGAAGCAATTCTTCAAAAATTCATAACGATTCAAAATTCCAAAGCCTTTTTACACCTTGGCACCACGCTCGGGGTAGAAGCCAGTTATACAGATTCTCCTTCAATCCTTTTGGATTTGGTGGAATACTCATTCCCCGAAAAGAATCTTTCACTTCATCATTTTATTCACCAGTTCCAAAACGATAAATACCTGAATTTAAAAGGATTTCAAAATGTAGTGAAGTCAGAAAATGAATTAAATTTACTTTTCGAAACTTTAAAAAAGAGGCCTGGGGACCTCTTACCCTATAACCAAGAGGTAAGGGAAAACCTTCCAACCCAATCATTTTCTGAAATGGCAAGAAAATTTTCTGAAGTTTTATTGAGCTAAAAGAAAGATACTTGCAATTGGTTTTAAAAGGAAATTGCCATTTTCCTCATTGTATTTTTGGTGAAGAAAATTGGAAATAATATTGGAAACAGATGCTACCAAAAAAAATTAGGACAGGCCGTATCGGACAGATTTTCAGATATTTGACCAATACATTGGTAGGTTATTTTCCTATTATGTCAATCAGAATTATCATATACCGGCTCTTTTTTGAAGTCGGAAACAAATCAACCATTCTGATGGGCCTCAAGCTGCGAAAAATGGACAACATCCATATCGGGCAAACAACCAACATCAACGGCAATTGTATGCTTGATTCCAGAGGAGGGAAAATTACCATTGGAGACTATGTAGATATTGCACCGGAGGTAAACATCTGGACCCTGGAGCATGACCTCCAAAATCCTGATTTTATTTCTGCCGGGGCGGATGTAACGATAAAAGACTACGCCTGGATAGCGAATCGGGTTATCATTTTGCCAGGTGTAACGATTGGAAAAGGAGCCGTTGTAGCGGCTGGGGCAGTTGTTACAAAAGACATTCCGGACTGGGTAGTAGCTGGTGGAATTCCAGCCAGAGAGATTGGGAAAAGAAACCCAAGTCAGAATCCAAGAAAACCCTACAATCCTTTTTTATCCTAAGATTCAGGAGGCCAAACCAAGCTGCTTTTCTATAAGCTGGATAAAAATATGAATCACCTTTATATGGATTTCCTGAATCCGATCGGCGAATCCGAAGTGAGGAACACAAATTTCAAAATCCCCTTTTCCAGCCAACTGACCTCCATCCTTGCCGGTTAGCAAAATGACCTGCATGCCTCTCAGCCTTGCTGCTTCCACTGCTTTAATCACATTTTTACTATTTCCGCTGGTTGAAATTCCCAACAAAATATCGCCAGGCTGGCCAAGGGCTTCCACCATTCTGGAAAAGATGTGGTCAAACCCATAGTCATTGCCTACACAAGTGATGTGACTTGCATCTGAGATGGCCAGGGCCGGCAATGCCCTTCGGTTGTCCCTATATCTGCCGGAAAGTTCTTCAGCAAAATGCATGGCATCGCAATGAGAACCCCCATTGCCACAACTTAATATTTTGTTTCCTTTCTGAATGGCATCAGCCATTAAAACCGCAGCGGAAGAAATTCTGGCAACCTGCTCAGAATCATCCAAAAAAGCAGTTAAAACTCTGTGACTCTCGTTCAAAGAATCAGAAACAATGGAATTTAAATGATCAGTTGCAGGCATGAATGAATATTTTCAGTCACAAAAAAACAAAATTCAACCATAGGTATAGGTAAAAAAAAGTCGGTCACTTTTGAGTGACCGACTTTTAAATCAATAAAACCTGTTTTAAGCAGTCTTTTGCAATTGTATATCTAAAATTAATTTAACTTCATCAGCTACAACAACACCACCCGCCTCAGTAGTTGCTGACCATTTCAGGCCAAATTCTTTTCGGCTAAGGGTTCCGGTGGCTTCAAATCCTGCTTTTTGATTGCCATAGGAATCGGTCATCATTCCGGAGTAGCTTACATTCATTTCAAATGATTTGGTCGTGTCACGGAGGGTTAATTCTCCAATGAGTTTGTAACTTCCTTCAGAGATTTCTTTTAATAATCCGTTTGAAAACACGATTTTAGGAAAAGATGCTGCATTGAAGAAATCGTCGCTCTTCAAATGGCCATCTCTTTGTTCATTTCCTGTGGAAATAGAATCAACTTCAGCAGAAAAACTAACCTTTGCCCCGGCAAAAGAGGTATCAGATGAAGATTCAACTGTAGCTTCAAAACTACCAAACTTACCAGATACGGTAGAAATCATTAAGTGTTTAACTCTAAAAGAAATTTCTGAATGAACAGAATCAATGGACCATGTTGACATAGGAATAATATTAAATTCAAAACAAATGTATAGACATTAATTGTATATACAACTATAATTTAAAAAATTTACCCCCTCATTTTGTCTAACAAAAAATTGAGCTGAACAGATTCCTCATTCGTTAAATCTTTAAAATTATCCATCCATTCTTTCATTTCAACATCAATGATTTGGAGCAACTCCAGACCCTTATCCGAAATGGCGATATCGACCTGTCGCCTGTCTTTTTCGCAAACCCTTCTTACCAATAAACCTTTGACCCTTAGCTTCTCCACCAATCGGGTTGCATTGCTATTTCGATTCAGCATCCGGCTGCTCACATCAAGTATGCTTAGACTCTTGGGATGAGAACCCCTTAAAATCCGCAAAACATTATACTGCTCAGGCGAAATGCCATGCAACTTAAACCGCTTAATATTGAGGGAATTGAAAAAGTTGCCAGTATAGATAACGTTCACCATAACCTTTTCAATCTGGTTGGGAAAACTTTTCTGCTTGATGGCTTCTTCTATTTTCATTGTTTAATTCCGGTCAAAAATTGATCTGTTTTTTACTTCAAGAGGACTAAAACCAAAAAAATGAACAGCGAAATCGGTGTCAATATTTTCCAGGAAAGATTCATCAATTGGTCGACCCGCAACCTCGGCAGTGTCCACCGAATCCAAATCATAAACAATCCAAAAGTCCAGCTTTTGACCAATAGCCAAAAAAATGAAGGTTCGGAAAACCATCCTGGATGTCCAAAATGAGGAATTGGAGAAGAATTTCCCCCTAAAAAAAGGTAGGATAAGACCAAAGAAAGAATAAGCATCATTGCATATTCTGCCAGAAAAAATATCGCCCACAAGAACCCGGAATATTCAGTATGAAAACCCCCTATTATTTCTGACTCCCCTTCAGGAATATCAAACGGGGCTCTGTTGCTTTCTGCCATTACCACCAGAAAAAACCCTGGAAAAAGCAGAATAAGCAATGGATATCTAAAAATATTCCATGAAAAAAGACCACCCCAATGAGAAAAACCATCTCCAAAAAAATCCAAAGGCCATGACAAATGACCGGATGCCCTTGCAGAATCAGATTGAAGATTTTGAATGACAGTAAGGTCTGCAGAATTGGCAATCCAAAAAAAGCAAAGCAATGAAATTCCCAATGGGACCTCATAACTAACCATTTGGGCCACCGCTCTACCCGCACCCAAAAGAGGAAATTTACTTTTTGAAGCAAAACCAGCCATCAAAATGGCAATAGAATCAATTGAAATAAGGCCCAAAAGCAATAAAATTCCTCCAGGGATTGACCCGAAAGCATGAAGTTCGGGAAACAAAGGAACCAATGCAAAACCGGCAAAAACGGAAGAAAAAACAAGAAATGGAGCCAACAGAAAAAGAAACCGAACGGCATTTGCCGGAACAATCGTTTCCTTTTGAATTAGCTTTAATAAATCAGCTGCGGGCTGCAATAACCCCGATTTGCCAACATGCAAAGGTCCATGCCTGTCCTGAATAAAGGCAGATAGTTTTCGCTCACAGTAAAATAAAAAGATAACTGAGCCCAGAATAAAACCAAGGCTGGCGCAAAACACCAAAAAACCAGAACCCAATTCGCTCAAATCGTTGCTAAAAAATCTTTTGAGAATTTAAACTGCAAATAGCCACAATTTTGTCGGAACTTTCAAATTGGATTAAGAATACAGATGGAAATGAATGAATTCAAGGAAACACTTGATTGGCTACTTGAAAAAAAGAATTTCAAGCCAGAATTCGGGATAATTCTCGGAACAGGTTTAGGGGAAATGGTGAATGGTCTAAAGATAATTTCAACATTTAATTATGCAGATATTCCCCATTTCCCGGTTGCTACAGCCGAAACCCATGAAGGGAAACTCCATTTCGCAGAATGGGAAGGTAAAAATCTGGTCGTTGCCCAAGGCAGGTTTCACCACTATGAAGGATACAATTTAAAGCAGGTGACCTACCCTGTTCGAATCATGAAGTTATTGGGTATCCATACTTTATTAATTTCCAATATATCGGGCGCATTAAATCCCAGCTATCAAATGTCAGATTTGGTTGTAATTGAGGACCATATCAATCTCCAAACTGAAAACCCATTAACAGGGGCCAATCTCAGTGAGTTAGGCCCAAGATGGCCAGATATGTCTGAACCTTATGACCAAAATTTGATTTTTAAGTCGATTCAATATGCCTGGAAAGAAAATATTAAAATCCATACCGGGGTGTATGCTTGTGTAACAGGACCAAATCTTGAAACGAGGGCAGAGTATAAATATTTATCCCGTATTGGCGGAGATTGCGTAGGCATGAGTACAGTACCTGAAGTAATTGTAGCAAAGCACATGGGACTCCGCGTTTTTGCCATTTCCGCCATCTCCGATATTTGCTATGGCAAAATCAAACCTGTGGAAATTGAGGATTTGTTAGAAGCAGCCAAAAATGCCGAACCCAAAATGGTCCGAATTTTTAAATACATCATTGAAAACCACTAAACTGTGGCTTTTTCATGATCCAATTCCTGATTTTTTCAAAGCCTGCTATTCATAAAACCAAGGGCCTGAATTTCAGGCTTAGCACTTTTCATGAATTTTTCTCAGATAAGAAAACCGTAAACTTTTGAGCTTCACACACTTTTTTGAGCATTATCTACGAGGTTCTGGTTCACCATGAACCTCCAAAAGGACTTCAACGCCCCAAGCCCCGGACAATTTTGCTGAACTTAATAAAATATCTGAAAATGAAATCGTTACAAGTCTTCTGAAAACAAGTTTTGAAGATTGATTTTCAGGTTTTGAACAGAAAATTTTTGCACATGATTTATTGCATATTCCGATTTCTGGCCTAAAAGATTTGGGTTTTGATACATAAGTTCAAGCTCAGCCGAAAGAGCAGCCTCATTTTCAGCTGAAACCATAAAACCAGCTTTTCCAAAATCCATAACTTCCTTTAAACCACCTGCATCACTGCTAAGAACAGGCAGACCTGCAGACATGGCCTCCAGGCATGAAACACCCAAGGCTTCCTTTCGGCTATAGTTGATAAAGACATCTGAATTATGGAACATATCCATGATTTGTTCCTTTTTCACCAGACCATAAATTTCTACTTTTCCACCAAATCCGGATTCCTGAATCAATTGATTGATTCGTTGCTTTTCACGGTCTTCTATTCCAGCAATGGTGAACAAAATCTCATCTTGAAAACTCAACCTGGAAAACGCATTCAATATCAAATCTAATCCGCCCCGAAGCCAATCATTTTTGATAAACAAAAACCTGACAGGCAAACGGTTAACCCTATTTTTCTGCTTAAAAAAGGATAAATCAACTGCCTTGTACAATAATTTAACTCTGGAAGGAGAAATACGATATGCCTTCTCGATAAGTTCTTTGGTATACAACGAGTTGGCTACAACAATCTTTGATTTTCTGGCTGCATATCTTTCCAAAAAAAAGCCCAGCTGACGGCTTAGTTTTGTCCTTAGGGGAAGTTTTTGGTGGTTTCCATCCCGGGAATAAATATTCAAAAAGTTATCATCATTGATCATGGTAAAAGTTTTAGCCAACAGAATGGAAGGCAAAAACATAGCCATTGAAAAATCTGCAGTCAGAATGAAGTCAATTTCAATTTTCCGGCAAGTACTTTGGACCTTTCGATTAAAATAATAAGCCCTGAACCATGAGGATAAGGGGATTTTCAAGGCCAAATTTGGAATATGAACCTTGTGCTCGAATTTGGTTTCCTTTTCAATCTGGTGAGAAAAAAAATGGATTTCCAGGCTTTCGAAATCAAGGTTTTTGAGATAATCAGTAAATCTTCCCGGACCAGATTTTACCTCGCTAAACTGAGTGGTTAGAAAGGCTATTTTTGTTTTGGATTGATTCATAGGATTTCAAAGTAGGGCTTTCGCATAACCCTTTGATGAGCGTAAAAAACATCAACCAGAAAATAGCAAACATTGGGCTTCCTGGTGAATTTATAGAATCTTCAACAGGTAGATAAACCAAAAGCAGAACCAGAATTAACAATTTTAAAAATCGGAAAATCTTCAATTCCTCTTCATTGGCCTCATATTCCGGAGATTTCAAAAGATAAAAAATCAGGAGGCCGGGAATCCATAAAAGTCCCAAAAAACCTAGCTCGGCAACCACAGCCAGATAGGTATTGTGAAAATTGAGCTCCTTTTCCTCTGCTGATTCTACACCAAAATGCCTTCTTGATAGTCTTTGGTTTTGAAAACCGACACCAAAAAAGTCCATTTGCTGCACCACCTGAACCGCCTCATTGATTAGTTGTGACCGGTTTCCAAACAAATTTCCATCTTCAAATTGTTCGATTCTTAGCTTCTTCAAAATTGCCTCATTGAAAACTATAAACCCTAAAAATAAAGACGACAATAAAACAAATGTTCCTATAAATGAACGATTTACATATAGAAAAAACCCTAGCCAGATTAAAACGCCGCAAAACATACTTGCCCGGTTGCCAATAAATAAAATCAAACCAGTATGTAAAAAAGCCAAAAACAGAAGACCATATTTATTGGCTGGTTTAAAAAGCAGAAACAAGGAGATATAAAAGACCTGAATCAAAAATGTAACCATGCCCAAGGTATTGTTCGAGCCAAACACTCCTGCCAATTCCCTTGTCATTTTCATATTTGAGAAATTATATCTTTCATCAAAAAACTCGCTAAAATCGAAAACATAAGCACCAACCAAACTAATGACGATTGACAACTCTCCTATAATTAAAATGCTGACTGACAGAATATAAAGTAGCTGTTTGAAAGACAATCCACATCTCGCAAAAATCAGTTGGTACAAAAAAATCAGGGAGAGAATCATCCAGGAACCATAGACAACTGAGTTTACGGGATCGAGGGATGTTATGAGATTAAAAATGAAGTAAAAAACAAATGAGTAGAAGGCAAAGGTTAAAACCGGTATCTGCTTTTGGTTTCTAATCAGAGGAAGATAGTGCAAAGTGGCTGCAAGACAAATCAATAAAAATGGTTGCCTGATGAACCTCAATTGATTTATGTAAACATTAAAAATGGAAAGTGAAGCTAAATTGGAACCTATGAAAATAAATATTATCCAAAAATGCTTTGGAAAAAGCTTCAGTTCTTTATTCTCCATTTGAGGCTATCTTTAAAAGAAACTTGGCAAAATCTTCCCATTTATATTGAAGTACTTCCTCCCTGTTTTTTCTACCAATTTCGGCCAAGGCTTCATTGTCAAATTTTTCTAATCTAATCAATGCATCTTCAAGTTTTTCGTTTTGGCGATACAATAAATCAGGTTGCGATTTTAACCGGAATGGCAAAAGACCGATTGCGGGTGCAACCACAGGTTTTGAAAAACCCATTGCCAAAATTGCTGAACCTGAATTGAGTACATTTTTAAATGGCAAAACCACCAAATCAGAGGCAGCAAAGAAAATCTGGATTTCATCATCGGGAATCGTCCTGAAATCCAAAACAACATCTGGCATTTGAAGGCATAAATCTTTCAGGCTTTGGGCATAATGGTTGTCAAATGGCCTCCCGGCTATGATTAATCTTGAGTTTGGTTTTGACAGATTTTTGAATGCACCAATCAACTGTTCCACACCTTTGTAAGGCCGGAGATTTCCAAAATAAAGCCAAACCCGGTCAGCAGGGTCCAGTTTAAGTTTTACTCTAGCCTGGGCAGCGGCAACATCGTCTGGATACCAGCCTACAAATGGCCCTTCAGGAATGGAAATAATTTTTGATTTGGGCAATTCAAGGTATTCTGCGACAACTGCCTCGATACCCGGACCTAAAACTCGGATGAAGCTGCATTTCGATGCAAAAAACTTAGAAATCCACCTTTCAATTTTTCTTGGCCTTGGGTCGTGGTGCTGGAGATTGTGCATCGTCCAAACCATTTTTGGTTTAAAAATTAATTGAACCAAAACCACATCAATGGCGAAAAAAAAAGACTTAACCAATGAGGCAAACCAACCCGGACTTACTGCATACTGATGAATCCAATCCAAACTAATCACGTCTGGCCTGAAAGCAATGGCCGACCGGGTTAAAGGAAAGAGAGTTACCGGCAAACCATATCTGGCAAAGCCACCCAAATCTCGAATGGCCTCCATTTGTTTTTGGGGTATGGTTTCATTCTGCTTTCCCCAAATGGGTAAAAATATGATTCTTTTCCCTTCCATTTTCCTATTTTCCCTTTGCCCCAATCACTGTAAGAACGGTATAAATCAGAATCCGGAAATCCATTCCAATGGACATGTTCTCAATATAAATGATATCAAATTTCAACCTTCTGACCATTTCATCTACATTTTCAGCATACCCATATTTCACCTGGCCCAAAGAGGTAATGCCGGGTCTTACCCTGTTCAGATGCTTGTAGTGCGGGGCAACTTCCATAATTTTATCTATAAAAAACTGCCTTTCCGGTCTTGGCCCGACCAACGACATTTCACCCACCAAAACATTAAAAAACTGTGGAAACTCATCTATCCGGGTTCTTCTCATAAATCTACCCCAGGGTGTAATTCTTGGGTCATGGGTAGAAGACAACGCAGGACCAAGCTTCTCGGCGTCTGTAAACATGCTGCGGTATTTAATAATTTTAAATGGAACTCCATTTTTTCCAACCCTTTCCTGAAAAAACAAAACAGGTCCTTTGGAAGTGAAATAAGTAATGAGCCCCACAGTAATTAAAAATGGAGAACCCAAAATCAAAACCAAAAGAGAAACCACAATATCCATTCCCCGCTTAACGACCATTTGCCAAACAGGCATCAAATCTTGTCTGATTTCAATAAGCGGTGTTCCAAAAACGTGTTGAACCCGGACCAGCCCAAGTAAAATCTGGTAGATATCGGGCAGAATGCTGATTATCAATTTCCTGCCTTCGGTAATATTTAAAATTTCCTCCAGGTGCAGGTGATCTGTGGCTTCAATGGCCAAAATGATCTGTTCAATTTTATGGTTCTCAATAATGTTTTCCATTTGCCTGTAATGGCCAAGAGAAGGCAAAAACGTAATGTTTCCCATAGAATCTGACTCTTCACCCAGGTGAACAAAACCTCTGAAATTCAGCCCGAGATGTTGGCTGTTTTTGGTAATGTCATGAAAGATTTCCCAGGCGGAAGGCCCATTTCCAACAATTAGAGTTGGAAAATTTATGATTTGTTTATGGATGAGTTTTTTTACGATTGACAAATACCAGACTTTAAAAAATGCACTGCACACAAGGTGAATAAAAAAATATAAAGCCGTGGTTTTGTAGTATTTCTGGTAATTTTTTGAGCCATCATCATCCAGAATCAAAAAAAGGAAAATGACGATGACTCCAAATAAAACCGAGGAGATGAGATAATAAACTTCCTTGATCCTGGATTTACGAAAATAGTCCTTATAAAAACCCCAAAACCCATTGATTAGCAACCAGAAAACGGCAATGGCAAGAGAACTGTAAAAAAGTGAGAAAAATTTTCCAGGGTTGAGATCATCGGAAATATGGTTTCTGTACCAGAAGAAAAAAAGCCAGGCAAGGACTGCAGCCAGAATATCGCTGCATATGTATCCGATTTTTACCGCCCTTTTATCAATTGTCATTTTGGAAATTGTAATAGTCTAATATTATCGATACTAAGGCTGTTTCCGGCCCCCGGCGGATTAAATGTTGTTAAAAAGAATCTGTATTTCAAATTCTTTTCCTGGCTCAAACTGGCAATTTCGTCTGTCAGATTCACATAGATTTTTGTCCACACATCTCTTGGTTTCAGCACAAGATCATAAGTTGATAATACGGGCGAATTTGGCTTTGCACCTTTTAGCCCAACCTGAATTTCACAGGTAGATTTGTAGTCAAACTCCACGTAAACCGGCATACCAGTCTCATTTAATGGAACTAAAATTGAGTTTGAAAATTCAATCAAATCTTCATCGCTGGTGGTAGTTAAACTACCGTACCTATTTCCAAGAGAAGGGTAAGAATTTGCATTTAAATGATTTAGCCTTTTTAATTCTACGGTTCCTTTGGTCCCCTTGCTAAAACCGGAATCAGAAGTTTCAAAATCCTGATAGTATGTAAATGGAATCTTCAGGGAAGATTCAAACGCAAACCTTGGAATTACTTTGGTGACTTTTCCCTTTCCGAAAACCATGGTTTGTTTATACTTACCATAAAAAGGATAATAAATTCTATTGGATAAAACCCCATCTGCATAGACCCCGGCAAGAATTGAAACGGTTGCATTTCCTTCTGCAAGAACAGGAATAGGTTTAGTAGGAACAGAATAAGTGCCTATTTGTTGTCCGTTTACAAATATCCAGACATCTGAAATTTTTTGGGTGTTGAAACCAGTACTATCAGCCGTAGAAAAGGAAAAACTATCGACCTGAATATAAGCAGGTATATTTAAAGGTGGATCAATTGTGTTGCAGGCATTCAATCCTAAAAGGAGAACCAGAATTGGAAATGAAAAGATACCGGGCCACTGACTTTTAAATATATTATGAAAAAAGCCGTAGAGTCCGGAATAATTCCTCGTTACCAAAAAAATATATAATACTCTATTATTCAATATTTTAAGCCTAACAGCAAAGTTGATTTTATAGAATTACAATGCAAAATTGAGTAAATATTTGAATGGGCTGCTACCTTGCCTTGTAATTATGCAATTTATAGACACTTTTCGACACCAGGGACTGAGGCGAAACCTTGTCATAGAGCTTGAAAAAAAAGGAATTTCCGACCAGAGAATTCTTGCAGCCATTGGAAAAATTCCAAGGCATGTATTTTTCGAAAATGCATTGATTAGCCATGCTTACCAGGACAAAGCATTTCCAATTGGTGAGGGCCAAACCATTTCACAACCATTTACTGTTGCCAGGCAAACAGAATTGCTGGAGTTGAAACCTAAGCATAAAGTTTTGGAAATCGGAACAGGCTCGGGTTATCAGTGTTCTGTTTTAATGGAATTGGGGGCAACGGTATATACCATTGAGTACCAGCCGAAATTGTTCCATAGAACCAAGCAGATTCTGCCAAAAATGGGCTATGAACCCAACTTTTTTCTAGGAGATGGAAGCAAAGGACTTCCCAATTTTGCACCTTTTGATCGCATCCTGGTGACAGCTGGAGCACCTGCCATCCCTCAACCATTGATTGACCAATTAAAGCCCGGAGGAATTCTGGTAATTCCTAGTGGAAATAACGCAAAACAAGAGATGTTTAAAATTTCAAAAGGAATGGATTCCCAGATATTTGAAGAAAAATTTGGAGATTTTTCATTTGTTCCTTTAAAAGGTAGTTTTGGATGGTCATGATTTATTAATATTACAACTTAATTCTTTGGCAATAAAAATACCAATTAACCCTAAATACTATAAATGGAGTGGCCTTTCAGTCACCACCTTTTTAGGTATTTCAGCGGCTTTGCTTCTTTTTTTTAATACCAGACACTGGTATAACGGTTTGCAAAAACCAGATTTTGCATTCCCAATGTTTATTTTAGCCCCAATTCATCTGGTTTGTCTTGTTTTGGCCGGATTGGCTGTAACCATTATTATGGGAAATGTTTCAGGTAATCCAGCGGTTAAACCGGCAAGGCGGGCATTTAGTATCTGGATAACTTTGCATTCTGTTTGGTTAATCGTTTTTGGGGGTTTCCATTTTCCGGTTTTAGGATTGGGCCTCGCTGTTATTCAATGGGGCGCCGCAGTTTTTTGCATCCAGAAATTTTACAATGTCGACCCGAAAGCAGGCAAAAGGGCAACTTTCTTTTTCTTATTGACAAGTTATTGGATGTTGGTTAACGGTGGAATTATTTCTATGAATGAGTTCCCTTAAATCTAACTTATCACATTGTGAATTAACCAGATAGACCCAGATAAAACAAATCCCCAGAAAAGCGAAGAAATCAACATAAACCTGAAAATTCTGGATTTTTCTTCCCCAAAAGAAATGGCAAGAAGGGTTCCAACAATGGGACTAAAAACAATGGGAGTCAACAATGCAAGGCCTTTAATCCCATACCTTATCCAGAACTTAACGACCTTTCTATTCCTTGGAGAAAATAATTTTCTATCGTGCCTGAATGTAGTAAACCACCAGTCTCTGACTGCCGTTCCTCCAAAGGAAAATAAAAACACAGAAGTCATCATTCCTAAAGTGGTGAGCAAAGCAGATTCAACAATGGTTAGCCCGGAAAAAATACCGGTAGTAGGTCCAATTACAAACTTGAACATACTGACCAGAAAAACAGTACAATATTTAAATATCCTTTCACCCATCTGTTGTTATTCCCAAAGAATCAAAACCGAAATTTGGATTTCAATTTAGACAAAATAAATTGCATTTTGCCCGCTCCTTTAAAATACAGGCTTCAAAGATATTGATGAAAATTTTGCAATTCAGAAGTCTGATTTCTTTTAGAGTTTTTCTGGTTTGTCTGCCTTGTTTTGTTTTCTGTTTTTCGGGAATTTCACAGCCTTTGGCTGATTCTTCTGCGGTAAAAACTGAAAGTTTACGTTTAGGAATCAATACTTTTTCCACCGGAAATGTAGCTGATTACCGCTCCAATTTTTCAAAAAACCAGAATATTCAAACGCAGATTGGTCAATATGGAATCTATAATAAAGCTTTACCCAGCAAAAGATTTATAGTCAGTAATGTCTGGACTTCCATTTTCCACAACTGGAGGATTTCAAAACATTGGGCGCTTGAAAATGAAGCATGGCAGTATTCATTTCTTGCCAACCAAACGCGATTGGCCCAATTTTCATCAAGAGTAAATTTTATTGGTTGGGAGAAAAAAGAATCAGGACTTCTTCTTTCTGCAGGAGCCGGACTTGTTAATGACAAGAGGTTGAACAACAACAATTCCGGCCAAAAATTGTACACAAAAGCTGAGTACTTTACCCAAATTATAGACAGTTCTTTTCAGTTAAGGATTGCGGGTGAAGGTTCGAACACCCAGATTAAGCCACGTTCAAACAGCCGCATTTCAGGAATTGGGACTTTATCCAAAGAATTTGAATCAAATGGCTTTTTATCAACAGAAATAGGCTTTTTAAAAAGCAGAATTGAAGATTACCTTGGAAAAGACATTCAATCCATTATCAGCGACACTTTATATGCAAAGGCCAAACTCAGGTTTGAACTTTATAAAAATTTAGTATTTGATTCTGAAAACCAATACGTTAAACCCAACAGATCGTTTTTTTATAGAAATGCTGAATCTGGACTGGAAACCCGCAACGTCCTTTATTTTCAAGACGAGTTTCAAAGCCAGAATTCCCTCAAATACAATTCAAAAAAGACCAGGGTTTCTTTTCAATTTGAAACCCGGCAAAGAAACCGGACCTATGACGTTTTGGATAGGTCGAAAAGAGGCGATCCAAATTTTTTATTCGAACAGGTTGCCTACAAACAGCGCCTGGCAGATGAAAAAATAAAAGACATCCAGGAACAATTTATCACGTACACGACAGATGCACGTTTTAAGGTATCAGATAAACATCTGATTCGGGTAAACTATGTCGCCCAACTTCTTCGGGTGGATACCAAATCAGAATTAAATAACCAGGATAGAGACGAAATCCTGTATGCCACAGAAGGTGTTCACGAATGGAGTGTTTTCAACAACTTCAGACTGATAAATAAGTTCTCAGCAAGTTTGAGGCATTTGATTTACATTGAAGCCAGCCAAAGTTCTGAAAACTTTAAAGACCGGATAATCAGGTGGGAACCCGGCTTCAGGTGGTCAAAAGGACGCCTCAATTGGAGTGGACAGTTGGGGATTTGGGCCACCTATCAGGTAAGAGATTTCGAAAGGCAACAGGAAAAAAACAGGTCCAACCGGGTTTTGATTTTTGCCCATCAGGCCGACTACAAATTGAACCATAAGTTCAAGGTTTTGGCTGATTTTTTAAGAAGAGAAAACCGCTTAAGCCAGTTAAACTGGGATGGCTTTACTGAAAGTCCGATAGATACAGTTACGATTTACGATATTTCACTAAAAAGTCAATATGCGCAAATCCAAAGTCCTGAAAAGGAATTTGCATTGCAAATAGGGTATAGAACCTATTGGCAGATACGAAAATCAAAGGCTAGTCTGTCTGATCCTGCAATTGGAGCAAGGTTAATCTATTTAAAAACTTTTATTGTCCAGCAGGGCCCCCAACTGCGGATTTTATGGACCAAATCCAATCGATTCAGATTGATGACAGAGTTTTGGTTTCAGCTTTCAAGCCAATATTTCAAATATAAAAAATCAGAAGAGCTATTCATTGGAAATAGCTTCACCCTTGACCAACTCAACCTGAAAGATGAGCGGTTTCAACCCTATTTCACTATTCAGGGAATTTGGTTTATCAAAAAAAGGTGATTGTCAAATGTTTGGCTAAAAGGATGAAACCATAATCCACCATTTCAATCTTACTATCTTTGCAATTCAAAATTGACCTGTGAAAAAAGACATTAGAAAAATTTCAACTGCTGAGTTGTCAACCTGGATGGATGGTATAGGTGAAAAGGCATTCAGAACTAAGCAGATTGAAGACTGGCTCTGGAATAAATGGGTCAAATCGTTTGAGGAAATGGCCAATCTTTCAAAAGATTTGCGTCAAAAACTGGATGCTGAATTTGAAATCAGAACCCTTGAAATTGCCACCCGGCAAAAAAGCAATGATGGTACTGTAAAAGCAGCTTTCAGATTATTTGACAAAAATATAGTTGAAGGAGTCTTGATCCCTGCAAATGACCGCATGACTGCTTGCATATCTTCTCAGGTTGGATGTTCGCTGACCTGTAAGTTCTGCGCCACCGGCTACATGGACAGAAAACGAAACCTTGAAGCATCTGAAATTTTTGATCAGGCAAAGGCCATTGACCTGATTGCCAAATCAGAGTATGAATTACCACTGACCAACATTGTTATGATGGGAATGGGAGAACCCTTGCTCAACTATGCCAATGTGCTGGATGGCATAAATAAGATTATTTCACCTCAAGGCATGGGTTGGTCTCCGAAGCGAATTACACTTTCTACAGCCGGAATCGCCAAAATGATAAAAAAACTGGCTGATGACGATGTCAAATTTAACCTTGCACTTTCGCTCCATGCAGCAAATGATGAAAAACGAAACCAGATAATGCCCATCAACGAGTCCAATACCCTGGCAGTTTTAAAAGAGAGTTTAAGGTATTTTTATCAGAAAACGAAAAACCAGATTACCTTCGAATACATTGCATTTCAAGGATTTAATGATGGAAAATCTGATGCTTTGGAGCTTGCCAATTTCACCAAATCAATTGGAGCGCCTATAAAAATCAACATCATTGAATACAATCCGATTGAAGAGGCAGATTATGTAAACACCTCTATAGACAACCTTGAAGAATTCAAATCTATTCTGGAAAAAAAAGGAATTATAGTCAATGTGAGACGAAGCCGGGGCAAAGATATTGATGCCGCATGCGGTCAACTTGCAAACAAGCAAAAGCCCTCACTATCAGAAAACTAAATAGAAAAATAGAATACCTTCCTGGTTAGTTCCAAAGTTTTTGGGGATATTTTTCCTGCTGGGTTAAGCTCAGAAGTCTTGCTTTGGTTCTTTCTTTATCAGCTGCATAAGTTACCCCTATCCACTCATCATCGGAGTCTAAAACCTGGATTTTCAAATCGTTTCTGGAAACCAACTCACCAATTGTACTTGGCAGAAGAAATTCGGACTTCAAGTCATATCCATTGATTTTTAGCCAGGGCTCCAAACAGTTATCTATCAATTTAAAAATTTCGGGAGAGAATCCCCAAAAGTTCATAGAAACCAGTTCATCGCCAGTAAGGTCGATGGGATTCTGGGCTACATCACACCTTAGCTTGCCTTCAACAAACTGAATATCAGCTTTCTCTTCAATAGAAGTGAGCAAGCCATTTGCGTCCTGAACGCAAATTCCTCTGGCCACAGAACCAGATTCAGAAAGGGTTTTTCCAAGTCTGAATCCAATTAAAGCCCCGAAATTACCCGGTTGATTGCCATTCTTTTCAAAAAAGGAAACCAATTTCTGAAATCCTGAAAATCCATAAAAATCGTCTGCATTCAAGATAGCAAAATTTTCATTGACCACTTCTCTGGCGCACCAAAGGGCATGGGCCGTTCCCCAGGGTTTTGTCCGGCCCTCCGGAGGAGTGAATCCGGAAGGAAGTTTGTTCACCTCCTGAAACGCGAAGTCAACAGGCATACCATCAGGCAATCTTTTCACCACCGCTTCCAAAAATGCTTTTTCAATTTCTTTTCGGATGATAAAAACAACTTTTCCAAATCCAGCCTTAAAAGCATCGAAAATAGAGTATTCGAGAAGAACCTCACCTGATGGCCCCAATCCATCCATTTGTTTCAGGCCACCATATCGGCTTCCCATTCCTGCCGCCAGGACCAAAAGCGTGGGTTTTGTCATATTCCAGTATTTCGAGTAAAAATGGACTTAATTTCTACAATCTATCACATTGAAACTGTGCTCAAAACAAGTTTTTTTTTGAAGAGATTTTCAATTGAAAGGAAAAAAATAAATATTGTACCTGTACGGCTATGAAATTGGTTGTTTTAATAGAGAATCCTCAATCTGGAAATGCATAATATTCAAGCAGAAACCCTGTTTAAAGCATTTATTGACAATCCACTGCATTCTGTTTTTGTGGTAGATAAAGAGTTCAATATTCTGGAATTTAACCAGGTAGCCGCTGAACAACTCGTATTTTTAAGAAAAAAACCACCTAAAAAGGGGGAAAGTTTTCTAAATTTGGTACAACCCGAAAACCTGGAAAAAACCCTTGCTAATCTTAAGTCAGCGTTTCAAGGTGAAATGGTGACAGGCCAAAAACTCCTGACAGGAATAAAACCCGGATACACGTATTCTGCAAAATTCTGCTACCAGCCACTGAAGGATACCGAAGGAAATATCCCTTTTTTGGTTCTGACCTATGTAGACATTACAGCCGAAAACCTGGCATTTAAAAAGGCTCAAAGGTATTCAAATCTTCTGGACCTTCTTTTTGAACAAAGCCATGAAGGTCTTCTTGTGGTTGATATGGAAAAACTGGATTTCAAAGCCAATCCGGAATTCTATAGAATTTTTGACCTTACCCCTGAAACCTTGTCAGAAGAAATTACAAGATTGGGAAATCCAGGCAACTGGGATCCTTCCTTTCCTTTTTCCATAAAGCATTCGTTTTCGATTCCCCTAAAAAAAGATACTCAATTTCAGGTTCTTCGCTCCGGGCCCAATCCTACCTATGTAAAGATATATAGAAATGAATTGCAAGGAAAAAATGGCTCAAAAATTCTCTTATTATCAATTAAGGACGAATCTGAATATCGAATCTCAGAAAAGAAGCAAATTGAAAATGAACTGAGTTTTAAAGTCATGGCCAAAAATTTTCCCAACGGAAACATTTCAGTCGTAGACAAGGATTTAAATATAATTTTTACGGATGGGGTAGAATATGAAACTGACTTAGAAACATTTACGCCCGAACAAGGCAAAAGCATTTTATCCCAATATGGCCAAAACTATGGTGATTTTATAAAAGAAAGCCTGGTCCAGGGATTTGAAGGCATAAGTGAACAATTTGAACTTAAATTCAAGCAAAAAACATTTTCGATTTTGATAACACCGGTTCCGGATTCAAAGGGCCAAATAAAATCGGTGATGAAAATTGCTCAAAATGTATCCGATCAAAAAAATGCCCAACTCGAGGCCCATTATCAAAGAGAATCTTTAAGGCAAATTCTGGATGTCGATCCCAATTTAATTTATGTGAAAGACCAGACAGGGAAAGTGCTAATGGCCAATAAGTCGGTTGCTGCTTTTTTTGGAACTTCAGTGAGTGAGTTTATTGAAAACAGCAATGAATATTTCAAAACCTACAAATGGCGATATGAAGAAATTTATAAGCTGGATGAACAGATATTTAAAACCCTGAAAACAAAAACAACGGAAGAGGCCATTTTTAATAAAGAATCTAAAAAAATGCACCTTTTTCAAATCACAAGAACACCCTTTGTTTCTCAAGGGAATGAATTGAGTATACTGTGTGTAGGTGTGGATATAACAGACAGGGTAAATGCTGAAAACGAACTAATTACGCAAAGAGAATACCTTCGCCATATTTTAGATACTGACCCAAACATAATTTTTGTAAAAGACTATAACGGGAAGTTTCTTCTCGTTAATAAAGCTTTTGCAGAATATTATAAGACCCAGGTTGAATCCATTATCGGCAAGACAGATAAAGAGCTTCACTGGGATGAAGAGGATTGGAAACACTTTGAGCGCACAGATAAAGAAGTAATCCACTCAAGTGAAACCAAAAGTCTGGAAGAGTTTACCTTAAACCCAATTACGGGTGAAGGATCGCATTACGTAGTCACCAAAAAACCTCTATTGGATGCAGATGGGAACATCAGTATTTTAGGTGTTGTGACAGACATAACCAACCAAAAAAAGCAGGAAGAAAAAATCAGAAAAAGTGAAGAAATGCTACAGGAAATCTTTAACAGAGTTGAAGATGCCTTGTTTATTATTGATTTTAACACTTTAAAAATATTAGACTGTAATCAAAAGGCAGTCAGTCTGTTAAAAACAAAAGAAAAAACATCCTTTATCGGAAATCATCTCAGTTCTATCTCAATTAATTCTGATTCAAAAAAGAATTTCTGGACCACTTTTATCAAAAAATTTGAAAAAGGAAACCCAACCAGTGAAGTTGAGATTGTCACCGAGGAAAATACAGTGATATGGGGAAGCCTTGCCGCTACTGTATTTTTTCAGGACGGCAAAAATCTTATGTTGCTCAGAATTGCAGATGTAACCCTTCGGAAAACTTCTGAGGATCAGATCATCCAGGCGCTTCATGAAAAAGAAATTCTGATCCAGGAAATACACCACAGGGTTAAAAATAACATGGCTGTGATTTCCAGTTTGCTGCAATTACAAACCGGTTATATAAAGGATCCCGCTTTGATTAATGTTTTCAAGGATAGCCAGAGCAGAATAAAATCCATGGCTTTAATCCATGAAAAACTATATCAATCCAAAGCGCTGGCCAAAGTTGAGATGGAGTCCTACATAAAAGAACTGACCAGAACTTTATTGTATAGTTATAATTCCAGGAGAGCTGATATTCAAATCATTACTAACATTGACAATGTCTATTTGGATATAAATTCCGCAGTTCCTTGCGGCTTGCTCATCAATGAAATTATTTCCAATGCCTGTAAACATGCCTTTGTTGGGAAAGATAAGGGAACTATCCAAATAAATTTTTCTAAAAGGGAAAACCAGTTTCATCTCGAAATGCAGGATGATGGAATTGGTATGCCCCAAAATACCAACTTTTCTGACTTTAAGTCTTTGGGAATGAACCTTGTACAAGCATTAGCTTCACAACTGGGTGCCCAAATGGAAGTAAAAACAAGCAATGGACTTGGGTTTTATCTCACTTTTATTGAAAAAACCAAACCCAACAGGTCAGACATTACGAACGGCAAACCAAACCGGGCTTAATGAAAGAAAACCGGAATTATTTGTTAAAATAATTGGGGAGGGACTTAAAAATCTTAAAAAAACGGCTTTTGTAAAAATACCATTCTTATTAAAAACCACTGTGTTTTGTGGGAAATGGGGTAAACCATTATGATGCAAGTTTCCCTCCATTTTCAATAAGAATTTAAAGTCATTTCCAATCTACATTTGTAATCGAATACAGGACCTGTTGGCCCGTATTCAGTTCAGAAATTTAATACTATCAAATTTTTTACTATGAAAAAGGCAATTTTTACTGCTTTGATTATTGCTTCAATTGGCATTCAATTTTCAGGATTTGCTCAAACTGTAGGAAGAAAACCACCAAAACTTTCGCTTACAGAATATAGCCGGGACAAGGATGATGGAACTTTAAATTTTGAGGTGGATGTCAGGATGGCAGATTGTATATCTTATATTGAACTAAAAAACGAAGCCATAAGAAAACCAGTTCAGGTGCAGGTAAATGAAAAAGATTACTATGTAAGTGAAGAAAATGGGCAGGATATTTTGTTGCGACTTCCTGTTGGTTCCTTGAAAGAATTTTTAAAGAAAAAGGAAATATTACCCACAGAATTAACCATTTACAGCAAAACGGGGAAACCCATTTACACCAACGAGCTTTCGATCAACAAAGCTGACCTTATCAACTCATCCTCAGGAGCCTGGAGATAGCTTTAGTTAAATAACCTTCACTACTTTTTCTTCCTTGATCTGGATCAAATCAAGAGCGAAAAAGATAGCTGCCCGAATAGATTCTGCACTTGCGATGCCTTTTCCCGCAATATCATATGCTGTACCGTGATCTGGTGATACACGGATAAAAGGAAGACCGGCAGAAAAATTTACCCCTTCCATACCTGCTATAATTTTAAAAGGAATCAAACCCTGATCGTGGTACATGGCCAGAATGGCATCAAATTTTTTATATTGACCTGATGCAAAAAAACCATCCGATGGAAAAGGACCGTAAACAAATTTTCCTTTATCCCGCCATTCTCTGACAACAGGTCCAATCACCGCATCTTCCTCTTTTCCCAATTTGCCATTTTCACCTGCATGCGGATTAAATCCAAGCACAGCAATCTTTGGCTTTGGAATATCAAAATCCTTTATCAAAGATTTCTCCAGTTGGTTGAGCTTGTTAAAGATAAGATTTCTGGTGAGAATACCTGATACCCGCTCTAAAGGTAAATGAGCAGTGGAAAGAGCAATCTTCAGATCTTCATGAACCATGAACATAAGACTCTCTCCTACCCCGGCTGCCTTGGCAAAAAATTCAGTATGCCCGGGAAATGGAAATTCCTGTTCTGGCATATTGGCTTTGGTAATAGGCGCAGTAATCAAACCCTGAATCTGACCTGACTTTAAATCTTCTGTTGCTTTCTGCAATGCCTGAAATGCAAACATCCCAGCCGCAGGGTCAGATTGACCTGGTTTTATTTCATAATCCTGATCCCAACAGTTAATCATGTTGATTTTTCTTGGGGCTGCCTGGCCAGCAGTTTTGCATGGAATAATTTGAAATTCTTCCGCTGCAAATAGCTTTCTGTATTGGTTTATGATTTTATGATGTCCATAAAGCACTAGCGTACAATGCTTTAAAATTCTACTATCTTCCAAAATCCGAATAATTATTTCGGGACCAATTCCATTTACGTCTCCAAAAGTGATTCCAAGAACCGGAGGAAAACCTGTATTTTGAATTTTAGTTTCTGACATGGTGTATCTTTAGCCTTTCCCAAACCATATTTGGGACCACAAAACAACATAAGATTTGGGATATGACTTTATCTAAAAGAGTAAAAAAATTTATGAAGGGCTTTTTTTATAGTCTTTTGTTTTCTTTTCAATTTTTTTCCTGCTCAGAAACCTTCCAACCAAAGGAAAGGGGATACCCAAGATTTGATTTACCTAAACCCAAATATTTCTTGTATGACCAGGGTCATCCCTTTCTATTTGAGATCTCCGATCAAGCCATAGCTTATAATGACTCCAGTCGATTGGCCGAACCGCATTGGGTAAACATTAAATATCCCGCACTTAATGCAGAGGTACAACTGACATACAAAGACCTTGGAAATAATTTACAAATCTTAAACGAGTACATTGAGGATTCGAGAACGTTGATTAACAAACACAACGTGAAGGCATATGGAATCGAAGAGACAAAAATGAAAACTGCCCAGGGCCAGGAAGCATTTGTTTTCTCGCTTACAGGTCAGGTACCAACCCAATTCCAATTTTACACCACAGATAGCAGTAAAAACTTTTTGAGAGGAGCCTTATATTTCAAAACCGCTACATCGAATGATTCATTGGCGCCGGCCATTAAATATATCAGCCAGGATATGCTCCATTTGCTCAATACTTTAAAGTGGAAAAATGGCGAATGAACATCCCCTTTTCAGAGCGACAAGGGTATCCTCCTTGCCTTGTAAGAAGAGTATTTTCAGAAAGGAGAAAATGCTCTGGATGGGTTCCTGTTTTGTAGAATCCATGACTCCCTTTATTCAAAAATATGAATATCAGGCACTTATTAATCCCTTCGGCGTAATTTTTCATCCTTTGGTTCTTGAAAAAGTGCTTTTCAGTACTTATGAAGAACTGGTTGAAATGAATTTTGAAAGAAATGGTGTTTGGCAAAATTTTTGGCTTGGAGCTCCATTTGCCGGTAAAAGCAACCAGGAATTAAGTGAGAAAATATCAACAGCTGTTGACCTGACCAAAAACAGGTTATATGATTCTAACTGGTTGATATTTACATGGGGAACCTCATTTTGGTATCAGCACAAAACTCTGGGAATGGTTGGCAAATGCCACAAAATTCCCCAGGAAAATTTCCGGAAAAAAATATCAGAAGTTGAAGAATTGGTCGGGATTTGGGAAATGCGAATTGAAACTTTAAAGATAAAAAATCCGGATTTAAAAATTATCCTTACCCTAAGTCCGGTGAGGCATACCAGAGATACCCTCGAAGGAAACACGATAAGCAAATCTACATTGCGATTGGCCATAGAAAAATTAAGAAATAGATTTGATTTTGTTTTCTATTTCCCTGCTTATGAATTGGTTATTGATGAGTTAAGAGATTACAGATTCTTTGAGAAAGACTTAATTCACCCAAACAAAGAAGCCATCGAATACATCTGGGAACAGTTTTCCCACCAGTTTTTTCCTAAGGAAGAACAAAAGACCAATGAGATGTTGAACCATTTTTGGGTATTTAATTCACATTCACCGAACGTAAATTATGGTGATGAATTCGAACTACAAATTGATCAAAAGGAAAGGCTGCAATCTGAAATAAACGAAAGGTTGCTATTGGAAAAACCCAGATAACATTCCATTACAATCCTGAATCCGGCTCTTTCGCCATTGTGTTATAAACCAGTTTATTGACCCATTCTGGAAAAAACTTATTTAACCAAACCGTTAATTTACCCTGTCCGGTCATAATTACGGTTCTCTTTCTCGATTTTACTGCCTGGTAAATGATGGAAGCCACCTCTTCAGATGTCATCATTTTCTCTTCCAGTCTGGGTGAAACGCCTTGAGGAGCTCCATCTTTTGTCAAAGAGTTTTCTCTTATTCTGGATGAGGTAAACCCTGGACTTGCGATTAATACGTGCACATTTTTCTTCAGCAGCTCGATTTCGAGAGATTCTAAAAAACCCATCATCGCAAATTTGGAAGCTGAATACCCTGTTCGTCCAGGCAAACCTTTGTAGCCTGCGATGGAAGAAATACCCACTATACTTCCTTTGCTTTTCAAAATATAAGGCAATGCAGCTTTTGTGGCATAGACAGTTCCAAAAAAATTGATTTCCATTACCTTCCGGATAACCTCTAAATCAACGTCCTTAAACATAGCCCTCATGGAAATGCCTGCGTTGTTGATAAGCACATCCAAACTTCCATATCTGTTGATGGTTTGTGCAACTGCTTTGCGCTGGTCGGTTTCCAAAGAGGCATCGGCCTGAATACCAAGGCATTCTATACCAAGGTCTTTCAATTCATTGTGGGCAATTTCCAGTCTGTCAGAATCTCTTCCGGTAATACTGATTCTACAACCTTGCCTTCCAAATTCTTTCGCCAAGGCAAGTCCGATTCCAGAAGTTCCACCAGTTATTAAAACAATCTTATCTTTCATTTCAATGCGTTTTTGCAAGCCAGATTTATAATTTCACCAACCTGTTCCTCAACCAAAAATCTACTAGAACCAAAGCCGCCATTGCATCTACAATAGGAACCGCCCTTGGCAGAACACAAGGATCATGGCGTCCTTTTCCAGAAACAGTAGTTGCATTGCCTTGTAAATCAACACTCTGCTGGTCCTGCATAATTGTAGCTACAGGTTTAAAAACAACGTCAAAATAAATCTCCTGGCCATTAGAAATTCCACCTTGAATTCCGCCTGAATGGTTGGTTTTGGTTTTAACAACCCCATTTTCAGTAAAAAACGCATCATTATGTTCCGAGCCTTTCATGCCAACCGAATCAAATCCTGGTCCAATCTGAAACCCCTTTGCTGCGTTGATGCTTAGCATTGCTTTGCCAAGTTCTGCATGTAACTTGTCAAAAACAGGCTCACCCAAACCAATGGGAACACCAAAGCATACACAGGAAACAATCCCTCCAATGGTATCTCTTTCGAGTCTGATTTCATCAATCAATTGAGCCATTTTCTCCGCTATTTCGGGTTCCGGACAACGGACCGGGTTGGTTTCTGTCAAAGAAAAGTCAATTTCTTTGTATGATTTCTGCATTTTTATTTTTCCAACCTGGCTCACAAAAGCCTCAATTCGGATCCCTTGAGCTGACAATATTTGCTTTGCAATGGCGCCGGCAGCTACCCTTGCTGCAGTTTCCCTGGCCGAACTCCTCCCTCCTCCCCTATAGTCTCTGATTCCATATTTTTCCTGATAGGTGAAATCGGCATGGGATGGTCTGAAAACGTCAGATATATGGTTGTAATCCTGGCTCTTCTGGTTTTCATTTGGGATGAAAAGTGCAATGGGTGTTCCTGTTGACTTGCCTTCAAAAATTCCTGAAAGAACCTGAAATTCATCCGACTCCTTTCTTTGGGATGTCAGTTTACTTTGACCTGGTTTTCGCCTGTCAAGCTCATATTGTATGTGACTCAAATCAACCTCAAGCCCGGATGGACAACCATCAATAACAACTCCGATTCCGGGGCCATGTGATTCTCCGAAGGTAGAAATTTTGAATGCTTTACCGTAACTATTACTCATTTTCTTCTTGTCATCAAAAATAAAGTGCGCTGTTCGTTGCCCAATAATAAACTATCCATTCCCCAATGGCAAATGGCTTCTGATTGCCGCATATTCCATTTCGACAAACAAAAATCTGGTTCTGGAATTCTTCCAGAATTTAACCCTGAAATGCTGTAAAAGTAAATTTTTCCATAGGTTAAAAGGACCAATTCTTTGCCATCATCCCTCAAACTGGCAGAAGTTACCAGGCCAAAAAGAGATAACTCTTGTTTTTGTTTTATCGCATATATGCCCGGCTTGTCTGAAACTACATAAACCCTTGATTTTCTTTCTGTTTTACTTTTTGTAAACAGGTAAAGACTATCCTGCCAATGAACCATCGCTTCGCAATCAAAATCCACCTTCCGTCCATTTTGGTCCAAATAGTTAAATCTGATTTCTCCTATTGGCTTTCTCGTTTTCGGATTGAGTTTGATAATTTTTGTATCTCGGTCCAGCTGAAAATTATTTCCAAAATCTCCAACATATAAATTCCCTGTTTTATCCTCACAAATCTCCTCCCAATCCCGGTTTACAAAAGGAATTGTCCATTTTGCTTTCAGGTTTCCTTTTGCCGAAATCAAATACAAAGTTGAATCTGTGTCATCGTTATGCGTCCAGAACAAGCTATCCTGAGCAAATGAAAGTCCGGAACTTTCCTCAATTTCAGGCTCTGAAATAACTCCAAAAGGTTGAATATTGAATCTTTCGGAACCAAAACAATCTTCTTTATAAATCTGTCTATGCCAGATTATTGCAAAAAAGGCAGCTATACAAACAAGCAAAAAAAGTGCTTTTAAAATGTTCAACCAGCTTTTTAAAATCAAAAAAATAAAAGGATTTGAAGTGGCTTTACAACCAAAAACAAGGTTCAAAATTATACCTTTCAAAATAGAATGGCTCAAAACTTAAGATTGATGGAGAAGCCCGTAATTCGAAATTAGGCTTATATGTTTCACATTCAATATTTTAGAAAAATTCTTTTCAAAGGAAAATGAATAAAATAGGTCAAAAAACCTGCCTCCATATTACCTTCGCCCCATGTCCGAAAAAGGCAAAATAATAAATGACCCTGTGCATGGATTTATATCTGTGCATGGAGGATTAATTCAAGAAATTGTAGATCATCCTTATTTTCAAAGACTTAGGAGAATCAAACAACTAGGTCTTACAGATATGGTTTACCCCGGGGCAAATCATACCCGTTTTCACCATGCACTTGGGGCAATGTTTTTAATGGATTTGGCTTTAGAAACCCTGAAGCAAAAAAATATTGAGATTTCAGCCTCAGAAGAAGAGTCAGCAAAAATCGCCATTTTACTTCATGACATTGGCCATGGGCCCTTTTCACATGCCCTGGAGCATAGTATTTTACAGGATGTTCCTCATGAAAAACTTTCACTTGCTTTTATTGAAAGACTGAACTTCCTTTTTGGAGGAAGACTCGAAATGGCCTTAAAAATGTTTCAAGGCAAATACCACCGGCAATTTTTCAACCAGCTCATATCTAGCCAGTTGGATATTGACCGATTGGATTATTTAAGGCGTGATTGCTTTTTTACCGGGGTTGCAGAAGGCTCAATTTCAGCCGAAAGAATCCTGAGAATGATTGATGTCCATGAAGATGAATTGGTGGTAGAAGAAAAAGCAATTTATTCCATAGAAAACTTCCTTAGCTCCCGAAGGCTAATGTATTGGCAGGTTTATCTCCATAAAACCACAGTAAGTGCAGAGGAAATGTTGATTCAATTAATGCGTCGGGCCAGATTTTTGATAGAAAATGGAGCAAAATTAGAAATGACATCAGCACTTTCCATTTTTTTTGAAAGGCGATTTGGTTGGTTAGATTTTATAACCAATCCGGAGAAGTTAAATGCTTTTTCATTGATAGATGATTATGATATCTGGTACTCCATAAAAAACTGGGCCGGTAATCCAGATTTTGTTTTGTCATTTTTAAGTCGTGGATTAATGGACAGAAGGTTGTTGAAGGTAAATATTTCAAACCAGCCCATGGAAAATGCAGATTTAGAAAAGCTTAGAATCCAATATCAAAATGAATTGGGAATTTCCCATGAAGATGCCACCTACCTGGTTTTTGAAAAAGAAGTTTCAAACTCAGCCTATATTTCAGGGGGAGGCAGAATAGGTGTAAAAACCAGAAATGGAGAGGTTTTGGATGTAGCCAATGCGACTGATTTGCCAAATATTCATGCAATGACACAGGTTGTGAAAAAATATATAATCTGCCAACCCAAAACCATATCTTTGCGCACTTTTTTATAAAAAATAAGAATGGAGTTTTCAGCCAAACAGATAGCTGCCTTATTGGAAGGTGAAATTGTAGGCGACCCTGATGTAGTTATAAATAATCTGGCCAAAATTGAAGAAGGGTCAGAAGGTTGTATTTCATTTTTAGCCAATATGAAATACGAACCGTTTATCTATTCAAGCCGTTCGTCAGTTATCATTGTTTCAAAAAACTTTGTTCCCAAACAGGAAATCAAATCCACTTTAATCGTAGTAAACGACCCGTATTTAAGCTTTACGGTATTGCTTCAGGAATACCAAAGACTGACTGCGCTCATAAAAACCGGAATTGAAGAACCCTCATTTACAGGGAGTAATACCACAATTGGCGCAGATGTATACAGAGGCGCCTTTTCTTATGTGGGTCAAAACTGTGTGATTGGTTCGCATGTAAAAATTTATCCGCATGTATATGTGGGAGACGGTGTGTCTATAGGCGATAATACCATTTTACATCCGGGAGTAAAAATTTATTCTGGTTGTAAAATCGGGAATTTTTGTACAATTGCTGCGGGAGTAGTTATAGGAAGCGATGGATTTGGGTTTGCTCCGCAACCAGATGGTAGCTACAAAAATATTCCTCAGCTTGGGATAGTTATTCTGGAAGACCATGTTGACATTGGGGCAAACACCACAATCGACAGAGCCACCATGGGAGCTACAATAATTCATCAGGGTGTGAAGCTTGACAATTTGATTCAAATCGCCCACAACGTGGAAATTGGTCGAAATACAGTAATGGCATCCCAATCTGGAATTTCCGGATCGACAAAAATCGGAGAAGGTTGTATTATTGCAGGCCAGGTTGGAATTGTTGGTCATATTAAAGTTGCTAATAAAACATCAATTGGTGCTCAATCTGGCATTTCAAAAAGTGTTGATAAAGAAGGAACATCCTGGTTTGGCAGTCCGGCCATCGATTTTAAAGATCAATTGAAATCAATGGTTGTTTATAAAAAGCTCCCGGAAATGCTCAAAAAGATAGAAGAAATGGAAAGAAAACTTTCCAAAAATTAAATAAAACATCGTTTATTAAATACAATCAAATCATTGATTTTTGGAAATGAATACGAAGCAGCATACGATTAAAGAAAGTTTTACGCTTTCAGGCGTTGGGCTGCACACCGGCGCAAATGCTACAATGACTTTTGTTCCCGCTGATATCAACCATGGCATCAAATTTCAGAGGGTAGATCTTCCCGGTCAGCCCATTGTTGACGCCGATGTGGATTATGTAGTTGACCTGAGCAGGGGAACAACAATTGAACACAATGGAGCAAGAGTAAACACCGTTGAACACACCATGGCCGCATTGGTTGGTACCGAGGTGGATAATGTTCTGATTCAACTCGATGGTCCTGAACCACCGATTATGGATGGTAGTTCCATGCCATTTGTCCTTGCTTTGGAAGGCGTTGGTTTTCAGGAACAAAATGCTTTAAGAAACTTTTTTGAAGTTACAGAAGCCATAAATTACAAGGATGAAAGCAGGAATGTAGAAATTGCCGCTTTACCACTTGATGATTACAGACTTACGGTAATGGTAGATTATAATTCACCAGTGCTTGGAAGTCAGCATGCCTCCTTAACAGATATAAGAGATTTTGGAAAGGAGATAGCTTCTTGCCGAACCTTTTGCTTTTTGCATGAACTGGAAATGCTTTATGAACAAGGCTTAATCAAAGGTGGAGATTTAAATAATGCAATCGTTGTCGTTGATAGAGTTGTTGAAGACCATGAATTACAACATCTTGCAGATCTTTTTCACAAACCAAGAGTTGAAGTTAAAAAAGAAGGAATTCTTAATAATGTCGAGCTAAGGTATAAAAACGAACCTGCAAGGCACAAGCTCCTGGATTTGGTAGGTGATTTAGGACTGGCCGGCAGACCGATCAAAGGTCAGATACTGGCCGCCAGACCTGGACATGCTGCCAATGTTGCTTTTGCAAAAAAATTAAAAAAGGTAATGAAGGAGCAGGAAAAGAAGGCATTGCCCAAAGGCATTCCAGTTTATGATCCTTCGGTTCAGCCAATATTAGATGTCACTCAGATATATAAAATGCTGCCTCACCGATATCCTTTTTGTCTAATTGATAAAATTTTTCACCTTGACGAAAATTCGGTAGCAGGCCTTAAGAATGTGACAATTAACGAACCATTTTTTCAGGGACATTTTCCGGGAAACCCCGTAATGCCCGGTGTACTTCAAATTGAAGCCATGGCACATACCGGGGGTATTTTGGTTTTGAATACAGTTCCGGATCCGGAAAACCACTGGACTTACCTTTTGGCCATTGAAAATTGCCGGTTCAAAAAAATGGTTGTTCCAGGTGATACTGTGATTTTTAGTTGCGAATTAATGGCTCCGGTCAGAAGAGGAATTGCAAAAATGCACGGACGGGCTTATGTTGCAGGAAATCTCGTTTGTGAAGCTGTATTATCTGCTTATATAGTCAGGAAGGACACAAAATAATGAATCAATTACTCTCCAATATTCATCCAGAGGCCAAGATTGGCAAAAATGTAACCATTGAACCATTTGCCACCATCCAGGGGGATGTGGAAATAGGCGATAACTGCTGGATTGGCCCAAATGCAGTAATCATGGATGGCGCCAGACTTGGAAATGGCGTTCAGATCTTCCCTGGTGCTGTTATCTCTTCTGTTCCTCAAGATTTAAAATTTGCTGGTGAAAAAACGACAGTAATCATTGGCGATAACACAGTCATAAGAGAATTTGTAACAATCAGCAGAGGAACCGTTGACCGGTTTAAAACCGAAATAGGAGATAACTGCCTTATCATGGCTTATGTCCATGTTGCACACGACTGTATCATTGGAAATCAATGCATTTTGGCCAATGCTGTGCAATTGGCAGGTCATGTGGTAATTGAAGATTTTGTGGTGATAGGTGGAACCTCAGCAGTGCATCAATTTGTAAAAATTGGTGCCCATGCCATGGTTTCTGGTGGTTCCCTGGTAAGAAAAGATGTACCTCCTTTTACAAAATCCGGAAGAGAGCCCTTAAGTTATGTGGGTGTAAATTCGGTAGGTTTAAGAAGAAGAAATTTTTCAAATGAAAAAATTGAGGAAATCCAGGAATTATATAGAATCATATATTTAGAAGGCAACACCTATTCAAAAGCGTGTGATCTTATTGAACTGGAATTCACCCCTTCCAAAGAAAGAGATGAAATTCTTAATTTTATCCGTGGTTCCGAAAGAGGAATTATGAGGGGCTATGGTGGCAACACCAACGGAAAAAGCACTTCGTCAGTAATATAACTTCAATCAAAAATATATTTTAATAATTATACCTTCGGAATTACTGGAGGTATTTTTATTTAATCCTTCTCCTGTTTTTTCAAAATGACCTTATTTGAATTCAATCATATACCCCGGGAGGAAGCATTTAATGCCCTGTTTTCCTGTTGTGGATCCACCAGCTGGGCCAATCAATTGGTTTCAAAAAGGCCAGTAAAAACGATTGAAGAATTGAAATCCCTAAGTAATTTTTATTGGTCAAAAACGGAAGAAAAAGATTGGTTGGAAGCATTTTCTCATCATCCAAAAATTGGCGATCTTAATGCTTTAGAAAAAAAGTTTGCGGCAACAGCTGGGTGGGCTTCAAACGAACAATCATCTGTAAACAAAGCAGATATAACCGTTCTGAAAAATTTATCCCAGGGAAATGATGCATATTGGCAAAAATTTGGATTCATATTTATAGTTTGCGCCACCGGCAAAACTGCTATTGAAATGCTTGACCTGCTGAATCTAAGAATAGTAAATAGCAGAGAAGTAGAAATCAAAATAGCGGCTGCCGAACAAAATAAAATCACTAATCTACGGATTGATAAACTTTTTACATGAGCCAAATTACGACCCATATCCTAGATACATCCATAGGAAAACCGGCTGCAGGAGTTGGAATTCATTTGCAAAAACCAACCAAAGACGGTTGGGAAAATATTGCCTCAGGCATCACCAATAGAGACGGCAGGATAACGAACCTTCTTCAGCCAGAAGTTCTTTTGCATCCAGGCGTTTATAGTATGTTGTTTGATGTAGCAGATTATTTCTCAAATCAACAAATCATTTCATTTTATCCCAGTATCAGAATAGAATTTGAAACTTTCGATCAGGAGCATTACCATATTCCATTACTTTTAAATCCTTTTGGATACAGCACGTACCGAGGAAATTAAGTAGCCTTACACCAATATTCAATGATAAAATTAACCATTCCGGAATCTGCAAAAGAACTGATCTTAACAGATTTAAAAATTGCCAATACTGCCTTTAACCTTCTGTATCCAGGTGAAATTATCCAAAGGCAACCCGTACATACAGTTTATGGAGGAGCTAACCTCTTTAAATCTGATAGCACCCAGAAAATGGGCAAAAATGCATTGAATAACTTGCTAACCTATGCCCCGAACTTTAGCATTTTTGCCAAAGCTCTTCAGTTGAAAGGTTTTGAAACTCTACCTGAAAACGACATTGAGGTGAAAGAACTTTCATTAAAAATGTCAAACCTGAAAGAAGAAGATAGAAAGAAGGAACATGCCTGGTTGTCCTGGTCTGTTTACAACAAGGTAATGGCCAAACTTGAAAAAGAAGCAGTTGAAGATTTTAGAATTGACTTTGAAGATGGCTTTGGAAATCGGTCAGACAAGGAAGAAGATGAAACTGCCTATTTAGCAGCAAAAGAATTGGCCAAAGGAATGAAGGAAAAAACCATTTCCCCATTTATTGGCATTAGGATAAAGCCCTTTACTGAAGATTTGAAATACCGGGGCGTAAGAACCTTAGATATCTTTATTAGTTCTCTCCTTGAGGCTTCTGATAATAAACTACCGGAAAACTTTGTGGTAATGCTCCCCAAAGTAACTATTCCTGAGCAAATTGAGGCATTGGTTCAACTTTTTGAAATACTCGAAAATGCCCACCATTTGAAAGAAGGAAGTTTAAAAATGGAAATGATGGTTGAAGCAACTCAAGCGGTGATGGATGCTGATGGAAAAAACCCATTATTTAGATTGATTAGGGCAGGAAAGGGAAGATGCATAGCGGCTCACTTTGGAACTTATGATTATACGGCCTCCTGCAATATCACCGCAAAATACCAAACAATGGCGCATCAGGTCTGCGATTTTGCCCACCATATGACCCGGGTTGCGTTGGGTCATACCGGCGTTATGCTTTCTGATGGTGCCACCAACGTTATGCCTGTGGGTCCACATAGAGGCCAAAACCTGACCATCCAACAAGAAATAGAGAACAGAGAAGTCGTCCATAAGGCCTGGAAACTAGGTTTTGACCATACAACCCACTCGCTAATCAATGGTTTTTATCAGGGTTGGGATTTAAATCCTGCACAATTACCTACAAGATATGCGGCTACATATGCTTTCTTTCTAGACAGTTATGAAGATGCAGCAATCCGATTAAAAAACTTTGTTGAAAAGGCAGCGCAAGCTACTTTGCTTGGAGATGTTTTTGACGATGCAGCCACCGGTCAGGGTTTATTGAACTATTTTCTCAAAGCCTTGAACTGCGGTGCCATAACTGAACAAGAGGCATTGGCAACCGGACTAAGCCTTGAAGAAATCAGAAGTCGTTCATTTTATAAAATATTGACCGATAGGAGAAGTAAAGGACCCATAAACAACCAGGGTTTTATACCTTAAATCAGGACAGATTTTAAGATATTTATTACCCAACCATTTCATGCTTCATATCAGCTTTCTGTTTCTAATTTTTATTCTGGGCCTGGCCTCCTGGCTAACATCTGCCCTGTATAAACTTTTGGCAGAAGGAAAGCTGAATACAGACTCTTTTGACGACATAAAAGAAGAATTGGGAACTTCAAAAGCCATATTTTTTTGGAGCATTCCTTTACTTATAGTTGGCTATGGCCTTTATCATTTAATTGTTCATTTAGGTTGGCAAGCCCATGTGATGGACTGGCTCAATTTACTCATACGCTGGTTTCATGTTGTCATTGGAATTGCCTGGATTGGGGCCTCTTTTTACTTTATCTTTTTAGAAAACAGCCTGAACCGAACTGAAAATTTAAGAGACGAACTTGCCGGAAATCTATGGGCAGTGCATGGAGGAGGATTTTATTATTTAGAAAAATATAAAACTGCCCCGAAAATTCTTCCAAAAACACTTCACTGGTTTAAATACGAAGCCTATTTCACCTGGCTTACCGGTATTTTCCTTTTAATGATTGTGTATTATCTGAATGCAGAGTCATTTATGATAGACCCAGCCGTTTCATCGATTTCCCCTTCTACTGCCATATGCATTGGAATTGGGACTTTGATTTTTGGCTGGATTGTGTACGATTTGCTATGTCGCTCTCCTCTTTTGGCCAAAAAGAAAACATTTGCCCTTATTGGTTTTGGGATATTGGTGGGGATTTCAATATTTCTTACCCATTTTTTAAGTGGCAGAGCCGCATTTATTCACATAGGCGCCTTACTTGGCACCATAATGGTTGGAAATGTATTTTTTGTGATAATCCCAGCACAAAAGGCATTGGTCAAAGCAGCCAAAGCTGGATTGCCTGTGAATCCGGAATTAGGCAAGTATGCCGGACTTCGATCCCTGCATAACAACTATACTACTTTGCCTGTCATTTTCATTATGATCAGCAACCACTTTCCGTCCACATTTGGTGGGGGATGGAATTGGCTGATTTTATCAATTTTGATTTTAGGCAGCGTAGCCATCAGGCATTATATCAATATGCACGAAAAAGGCCAAAATCTGATTTGGCTTCTGCCGATCGGGGCCATTTCAATTTTTGCCGCGGTAATAATTTCTGCTCCAAAAAGTATTTCTACTTCCGGGGATAAAATAAGGTATGCCCAGGTTGAACCCATTTTTCAGCAAAGATGTGTGAGTTGCCACGCTTCCCAGCCTACCGATGAAGTCACCAAGGTAGCGCCGGCAGGAACAATGTTTGAAACTTACGACCAGTGCTTCAGGCATAAAGATAAAATATTAAACAGGGCAGTAGAAACAAAAACAATGCCGCAAGGGAATAAAACCAAAATCACAGAAGAAGAACGTGAACTTTTGGGTAAATGGATCAAACAGGGAGCTTTAGAATAAGGTCAATCCTCGATTTCCTCCTCCGCTTCAGATGAAAATGGATTTTCAAGGATAAATATCAGCTGAGTAGCCAGCCATGATTTTTTAAACCGCTCTGTAAATAGTGCATCTACCTTTTCAGAATAAAGTGGCATAAGCCCTTCCTTTCTGGCCTTTTCCAAAAAGAACTTCCAGTTTTTCAAAAGATTGTTAAGAAAAGGCTCATATTCAGAACCAAATAATTTATAATAATCTATGGCATTTTCAATCTGATACCACATGAGTTCAACTACATCTTCCTGGAATGCAGCAATTTGAGTAAATTCCTTTAAGATTTTTGCCACTTTACTGCTCCTGGCCTTTCCATAACCTCTGGTTGGAAAATACTCCTTTCGAATGGCTTTTTTATACTTTTCAATAATACCAGCACTTTCAAAACCAAATTCCATTGTCAAATACATATTCGCAATGGGAAAGCGTCTTGACATTTCAGTAAGAATCCTGACCAGTTCCTCCTTATCCTGCTTTTCTAATTCTTTAATTAATTGACGTTTAGCCATTTATTACCAGGTGTAATCTTTGAAATATTCCACTATACCCTGTTTGATAATCAACTCCTTATTTTCTTCCGACCTTTTATCTGTCGGTTCAAAGGCAGGCCAATTGCTATCTGATACAATCTTCTGGAAATACCCAAGTTTTTCCAAAACAATCAAAACCCCAAGATTAATTAAATCCAGTTTTTCTTCTTTGTCCCTTGTCTGTTTGGATTCCGGAGATTCCTGAAAGCCTATCATAAGCAAAATGGCTTCAAGAGATGGCTTTTTTTTAAACCGTCTAATAAATTGAAACTCAACAGCTTTAAATTTTTGATCTATTGATTCTACAACTTCCATTTTTAAGAATTAACTGTTTTTCAAAACAAAACTATTCAGGAGTTACCTTTTTTCCATTTAAAAAATCAAATAAGGTGGCCTTTCTTAGTGAATACCAGCTCACCCAATATTGTTGAAGGGTTTGTAAATAATTAATAAGTGCTTCATCCTTTTCCTGTTGGGCAATGGTAAGGTCGGTTATGGTAATTTTACCAATCAAATATCGGCTTTTCGCCATTTCATATCTCCTTTGGGCAATGGTATCAGCCTTGGCCGATATTTCGAGACTTGCTTGCAATTGCCGCAATTGCATTACCTGGTTAAAAACCTCAATATCAATCATGTTTCTTCTGTTCTTGATATTTTCAAGTGTGGCATTTAATTCGGCTTCTGCTTGTTTTACCTGGGCTTTATTTCTTCCACCGTTTGTAAGTGGGACATTAATTCCAATGAATGCACTTTGTTGACTTTCCAGATTTTTAAATGCAGAATTAAAATCTGTTGCAGTTTGATTAAAGCCTACCGAGAGATTTAAATCTGCAGTAAATCGCCTTGAAATCTGTGAAGACCTGAGATTCATTCTTGACATATTCTCATCCATTTCCAAAGCTTTAAAATCACTTCGGTTTTCTCTGGCCTCAGCCTGGGCTTTTACAGGATCCAAAAAAGGCTTTGGAACTCCTGATGGAAGATTAACTAAAATTATCCCTTCCTTTTCATATTCACCCAATAAGTTCCTAAGTTCTTTTTCACTCGTTAGTTTGTTAACCTTACTCCTTTCAACGGAATTCCGGGCATTCATCAATCCCAATTCAACCTGAAGCAATTCATTTTCAGCGATTTTTCCAATTCCATATCGCCCTTGACTGATTCTGAAAATGGTATCGTTGCTTTTTACATTGTACTGGGAATTATTGAGTTGAACTTCCGAAATGAGCAACTCAAAGTATTTTTGAGTGACTGAAATACTTAAATCTTCCAATTGTTCAAGCTGAATTCTTGTTGCCTGATCAAAACCTATTTTTTGTTGTTCCCAATCCCACCTGATTTTATTAATCCTGAATAAAGGTTGAGAAAATGAGAGAAATAAAGGTGCAGACCGCCAATAGTAATTAGGGTTATTTCCTTGATTTTCAAATAAATCAATTCTACTAAGACCTGAATTTAAAGATAAAGTTCCGCCAGTAGCAAGCAAATTTTGGCTGAGAGAAAGAGTTCCTGATGAGAAATTCTGGCTCAACGGTCTAAACAAAATACTGCCATCCGGTTGTGTAACCTGGTTAATTCTCCTTGTAAATTCAGGCACCTGGGCCGAAAATGCAAGTTGTGGTTTTAAAATTGCCCTGTTTGATTTGAATCTCCATTGTTCGGCTTCAAATTTAGACCTGACCTGTTTTGAAATTGGACTATTGTTCTTTGCCTTTTGAATGGCCTCTTCAAGAGATAAGGACTGGCCAAAAATGGAGGCAATACTTAAAAAACCAAATAAGTATAAAAGTAAAAAGGATCTGTAAATCTTCATTAGAATACAATGAAACCCAGAAATACCCAAAGTATTCGCTACCTCACCAAAATAATGTGGAGTTTCGGTCAAATTCTTATCTAAAGGGCAATAAATCAGGTGTTGAACCAAAGGATAAATTCTGGATTTAAAAACATGAATTCAAAATCATAAACACTTTTTAAAAACAACCTTATCTTTAAAATTGGCAATTCAATTAAATTCCAACAGGAATAAAAATCTTAGGAATGAACTAATTTCAATCCCAACAAAGCTAAAAAAACAGGCATAAAAAAGGAACTGAATAGGCCAGATCCTTTTTGTCGGGGTGACCAGATCAGAGCATTTATACAATTCTAAATATAAGTGTACATAATATATTGATTTTTAGTTTTTTAGTGTGTTTTAAAAAACCCTAAACACATAATTGTATACATTGATACAAGGCCAATAGCGAGGAAAAATTAAAAATAGCCCTTACGGCGGCTTCAAAAAAGAAATGCCAAACCAACAACCTGACTGATGTGTTGCTTGCAGCTGAAATTTTTCCTAATGAAAATCTCTTCTTCAACGGCAAAGACATTTGCTTTAATTTTCAACCGGACGAAATCGGCCCTTTTTCAATGGGCGAAAAAAAATATATTTGCCTTTTGGTTCGGTCAAAGACATTGTG
This sequence comes from Cytophagaceae bacterium, assembly GCA_027485575.1. Lineage (GTDB taxonomy): Bacteria > Bacteroidota > Bacteroidia > Cytophagales > Flexibacteraceae > CAMDMI01. Next base: position 70,279 of record JAIXQU010000051.1, on the reverse strand, counting down.
AAATAATACCGGTTCGCTGAATGAATTTTAAAAGAACTTTCATTTTTATCCTTGGCAGCTTTTTTTGTTACGCTGCCCAGGCAAATGACTTCACGAGCGACTCCGCTCAAAAAGTACCAGTGCTAAATTCCCCGTTCAGAAGCCTTCAATTTGGAATCGCAGGAACGAGTTCGGTTTTCAGGGATTTCGCAACTTCACCCCTTTTTTACAATGGTAGTCCGATGCAATATTGCCTTGCATGGTCCAAAGACGAAGGCAGAAAGGAACGCAGACTTAGTTTGAAATATCAGTCAGGAAAATTCAAACCTGAACTAAAAGAAGTGCAAACACCTTCCACTGTGAGCACCATTTATCTGCAATATTCAAGGCTTTGGTATCTTACAAGCTGGAAAAAAACGGACTTCAGACTTGGTGGGATGCTGGACTTCGGAGGCAATCTTCGCATCAACCCATCCCTGCAAAACAATGCAGCAGGACTTGAAATTTTCAATACCTTATTTCTAAGTGCAAAAGCCAGCCGTGATGTTTCCCGGCTAAACCAAAAATCAGGAAAATTCCTTTTCCTTTTTAAATACCGCAGGGTTCCGAGAAGGAGAACCATTTCCTTTCAGCTCAATGCCGCTGTGATGAACAATAGTTTTCGCAATGGTTATATTTATAGCAACCAGGCGAACATCACCAGCAAGCCCAACATTTTCTACAATTACAAGTTCAACAGTTTCTCCGGATATCGACTCAATACTGCCCTGGAGTATTCTATTTTCTTTTCCAATGGCAACGCCATCCGTTATGGTTGGAACTGGGATGCATTTCAAAGCGGAGAGAAATTCAATCGCCTGGAAATGGCGCACCACGCATTTCAGGTTTCATTCTTGTTTCAAATTCCTAAAAGAGAAAAGAAATGAAAAAAGTATTCCTTGGCATTTTGCTGATTCCTTTCTGCCTTTCATGTCAGAAAATACTTTTCAAAGAAGAAATCGCTTCTGAGAATCCAAGAACAAACTTTGAGTACCTCTGGAATGAGTGCAACAACAAATATGCATTCATGAAATACAAGGGTGTCGACTGGAAATTGGTTTACAATAAATACAGCCCGAAAGTCAGTGATGGCATCTCAAAAGATTCCTTATTCAATGTGATGGCCTCAATGCTGAATGAATTACGCGATGGACATGTGAACCTGATTTCACCTTTCAACATTTCCATTTATCCGGTGCATTTATTGGGTCCTAAGAATATTGACCAAAGATTGATAGAAGAATATTACCTGTCAAAACCCCATTTTATCACAGGTCCATTCATTCACAGTTTTATCGACAGCAACCGCATTGCTTATATTAAGTTTAGTGCATTTACCGGAACCGTAGATTCAGACCAGATGGATTACATGCTGGATAAATACAAAAACACGCGGGGCTTGATTCTGGATCTCCGCAGCAACGGTGGCGGGGCCGCGACAGACATTTACAAAATCATGAACCGCTTCGTGGAAAGCAAAACGAAAATTTTCAAAACCAGGGACAAGTCCGGACCCGGAGCAGAAGAATTTTCTGAAGGACTTGACTCCTACCTGGAGCCAGCCTCTGCAATCCGATATAAAAATAAAGTCGCCATTCTGACGGACAGAGGCACTTATTCTGCAGGCTCGTACACAAGTCTGGCGTCCAAGGCATTGGACAATGTAATTCTTGTGGGTGACACCACAGGTGGAGGATTGGGAATGCCAAACGGAGGTCAATTGCCCAATGGGTGGACCTACAGATTTTCGGTCACACAAACCCTCGACCTGAACGGCAATAATTGGGAAAACGGTGTTCCGCCGGATGTTCTGGTGATTCTCAACCCTTCCGATGTTGCAAACGGAAAAGATTCTGTGATTGAAAAGGCAATTGAGGAGTTGAGGAAGCCTTAGGAAAGGTTCTTATTAGCTTCTGATTTTTTCAAATTCAAGCATTCAGCAAAGGGTTAAAAGTATAGAATTGGTTCAAAAAGAGTCAATTTTACAATAACAATTATCCTACTGAAAAAGAACAAGGACAGCAACCCCTGGAATAACAAGGAAAAAAGGATTGACAAATTTTATCGGGTTGGACCGACTTTGTTTGATGTAGGGCCGTTTAACCTAAAAAATAGGTGAACTCAGAAATTAATTAAGAAGGTCAGATATATTTTATTTAAAATTGTTGCAGTTTCAATCCTTTTAAAATGAAAAAAATCTTCTTCCTAATAAGTTCGCTAATCTCAATTTCTTCATTTGCACAGTTACCAAATTATATCCCAACAAACGGACTTCTTGGATTTTATCAATTTAATGGTAATGCAAATGATGCAAGTTTAAACTTGAATCATGGAATAGTATTTGGACCAACCTTGACTTCAGATAGAAATGGTATTCCTAACAACGCATACAATTTCAATGGTCAAGGTCAATTTATAAGGACTATAAATTCCCTAAATATTTCTGGTAATGATCCAAGAACAGTTTCTCTGTGGTTCAAGGTTAATTCATTTGGAAATGGCTGGCGGACCCTTACCAATTTTGGGAAACCATGTCCAGATCAAAATACAAGTTACACATTACAAGTTGACAGTGTTTTAAATCAAAACCAACAAACAAGAGTAATTGTAAAAACGAATGGTTTCAATGATGACGATTATGTTTTTCCAATAACCAAACAAAACTGGTATCATTATGTAGCTACATTCAAAAATGATACAAATAAGATATATGTTAATGGTGAATTTTCAGGATATAGACTTATATCGATAAATACCACATTATCAAAACTTTGGATAGGTTTTGATTCAACATCACTTTCTTGCATTTCATTTCACCAACAATATAATCAAGCCTTTAATGGTGCAATTGATGACATTGGGGTTTGGAATAGGGAACTTTCCAATACTGAAATTTCAAACCTTTTTACAACAACCACAAGTATAAATGATAAAATCAAAAATCAAGCCTTTGCCTTTTATCCTAACCCAATTTCAAACCAAGTTACAATTGAAGGAACTGAAAGTATAATTGGCCAACCCTATGAAATTTTTGATATTACAGGAAAACGACAATTGATTGGTCAAATTACAGATTCAAAAACAACAGTTGATAATATTGTATTAAAATCTGGAGTTTACATTTTAGCCATTGGAGGAAAATGTCAAAAAAAGCTAATTGTCAATTAACTCTTTACATTTCCTTTGAAAATCTAACTTTATAGGCGCAATGGTAATACCAAACCAAGAACTCAACCAATGGCAGCCGGGCCAATCTGGCAACCCTTCAGGAAGGAAGAAAAGCTCAAAGAATCGCTCCACCATTTTAAAGAAATGGCTGGAACTCAATTGCATTATTGCAGACCCAACAACAGAAAAGGAGATTAGCGGAACTATAGATAATGGCATCGCGATTGCGCTCATTAGAAAAACGATAGCCGGAGTTACCGCAATCCGAGAGTTATGGGCAAGGCTAAAAGACCACCAAACGGACAGCCAAGAGAACCACCTTAGATAAGACCTTTGGACACTTTTGACCATATAAAACTGTAGACCAGCGAACAGTATAAAAACGGAAATATTTTGACAACAATAAAATTCGAAAAAATGAAAAAAATAATTCTCACACTAATAGTAACTATGGCCTTTGAAAATGTTTCAAAGGCTCAATTTTTAAATTTTGCAAACCAAATTGGGAATTCTAGTGATGACAGAGGCTACGGTGTTGCTGCGGATATGAGTGGAAATTCTTATATTTCAGGAGCATTCTCTAACACAGTTGACTTTGATCCATCAGGCTCAATATTAAATTTAACATCTAATGGAGCAACAGATGCTTATTTTGCCAAGTACAATCCTTCGGGAGGAGTATTGTGGGCAAAATCAATAGGCGGATTAGGGATTGACCAAGCAGGAACTATTGCATTAGATGCGAATGGTGATGTCTATTTTGGAGGGATTTTTAATGGTACAGTTGATTTTAACCCAGGTTCAGGAGTTTTTAATCTAACATCATCTGGAAATGAAGATGGTTTTATTTTGAAACTAGATAATTTAGGAAATTTTATTTGGGCTATAAAAATAGGAGGAACACTATCTGATGCTCTAAGTACCATCTCTATAGATAATCAAAATAATTTAGTGATTTCGGGTGATTTCAAAGGAACTGCAGACTTTGATCCTACTTCAAGTGTCCAGAACTTGGTATCCAATGGTGGAACTGATTCTTATTTTGCCAAATACAACTTGAATGGTCAATTTATTTGGGTTAAACAAATCGGAAATTTAACCAATGACGAACGAATTGAAACATCCATAGATGATGAAGGCAATATTTATACATCTGGATATTTCCAAGGTACAATAGATATGGACCCTAGTTTGGGGACATTTAACCTTACCTCTGTTGGTGGCGAAGATATTTATATTGGAAAATATTCAAAGAATGGTTTTCTAATTTGGGCTAAATCAATTGGAGGTAGCCAAGGGCAGCGTCAAATCCGAATGTTAAACGATAATAATGGTTATTTCTATGTAACAGGTATTTTCAATGGCACTTGCGACTTCGACCCAAGTTCAAGTACAAGTTTATTAACATCGAATGGAGGGATTGATGCATTTATTGCTAAGTATGATACGCTTGGAAACTATGTTTGGGCATTGAGCTATGGCGGTACTGGTACTGACCAAGGTTATGGCTTATCAATTGACGGTTCGGGAAATATATATGGAACGGGTATGTTTCAAAATACTGTTGATTTTGACCCAAGTTCCAATACTTATTATTTAACTTCGAATGGAAGCAGCGATATTTATATAAATAAATTTTCTTCTTCTGGCCAATTTTTATCCGCAAAAGGCATAGGAGGTGTAGGGGAAGATTTTGGATGGAATATGGTTTATAAAAATGGTAATTTATTTTACACAGGAACCTTCTCTAACTCAGTCGACTTTGACCCAAATCTTCCGATTTATAATTTAACATCTATTGGTAGCTATGATGGTTATTTACTGAAAATAACATCTTCAGATTGTACAACAACAATATTTGATACAATTACTACACATCTAACAGTTTATGACACAACATATATTAAGGTAACGGATACGCTATTAATAAGTACATTAGTCGGAATTAACCCTCCGAATAACTCAAATACGATTAAAGTATTTCCCAATCCCGCAAACACCCACATTACAATTGATTACGGAAACTTTACAATCATGAACGGTTACCGATTGAAAATTCAAAACTCATTTGGACAAGAGCTATTTCAAACAAATATTACTCAACAAACTGATTATTTAAGTTTAAGTAATTGGGGCGGAAACGGAATGTACTTCGTGCATATTATTGACACGCAAGGAAGCACAATCGACATCAAAAAAATAGTATTACAATAAGCCAAGCACATAACAGCACATTTGCGGATATTGCGGTTTTAGTGGTAAATGAAACATTCTGCTTCTAATAAACATTTGAGCTAAAATGAAAGATACAGATATTAAATCTGCCACATCGCAAATCTGCAAACCGTTCCGATTCTGTTTTTGGCAAGGCAGAAAATACAAATAAGGAATTCGAATCTGAATTAGTTTTTACAATCTCAGGACCGATGCCGCCGGATGAAAAGTAAGGCCTAAACTTATCCCCTACCCCAAAATTATAACTTGTTTTTGAGCAAATCCTGTGCAAATGAAAAAAGGGTTGCAACCTTTTGGTATACAACTCTTTGATTACTAAGTGGGTGACCAGATTCGAACTGATGACCTTGCCGCAATGGCGGCACGCGATATCAGATAAAATCAAGGAAATTGAAAGGCATAAAAAAAGGACCCAAATGAGTTAGGTCCTTTTAAGTCGGGGTGACCAGATTCGAACTGATGACCTCCTGCTCCCAAAGCAGGCGCGATACCGGGCTACGCTACACCCCGAACTGAAACGGATTTGATTTTGAAGGCATTTCCGAATTGGGAGTGCAAAACTACAATTATTTTATTTTAATCAAATAGATTGTGGATTTATTTTTTACGAAATCACTTTTCCGTACAAATCAAACTCCGTTGCATCTGTAATGTTAACCTGGGCAAAATGACCTATTGGTAAATAAATTCCTTTGGCTTCAATCAAAACTTCGTTGTCTACTTCCGGGGAATCATGTTCTGTCCGGCCCACAAAATATTCGCCTTCTTTTCTGTCTATCAATACTTTAAAGTTCTTTCCTATTTTCAATTGGTTCAATTCAAACGAGATTTCTTCCTGAACCAACATGATGTCGTCTTGCCTTCTTTGCTTCTCCTCATCATCCAGATTATCTTCCATCGAGAAGGCATGTGTCTGGTCTTCATGCGAATAGGTAAAAACTCCAAGTCTGTCAAAACGCATTCGGCTTACGAAGTCCAAAGTTTCTTCAAAATCAGACTCCTCTTCTCCTGGGTGACCTGCAATTAAAGTGGTGCGCAAGGCAATATCCGGAACTTTTGACCGGATTTCTGAAATCAAATCTTCTGTTTTTTGTCTTGTAATGCCACGCCGCATTAACTTCAGTACTTTGTCAGAACCACTTTGAAGTGGCATATCCAAATAATTACAAATATTTTCCCGTTCTGCCATCACATCTAAAATATCGGTAGGGAATCCGGATGGATATGCGTATTGAAGCCGAATCCATTCAACACCTTCCACGTCTGAAATTTTCCTCAATAAATCAGACAACCCTCTTTTCTTATAAATATCTAACCCATAGTAGGTTAAATCCTGGGCAATAAGAATGATTTCTTTGGTTCCTTTTTTAACAAAATTTTGAACCTGCGTAACCAATTGCTCTTCCGGAAAAGAAATATGCTTTCCTCTCATTATCGGAATGGCACAAAAAGAACAAGGCCGGTCGCAGCCTTCTGCAATTTTTAAGTATGCAAAATGGGCGGGAGTAGTAATCAATCTTTCACCAACCAACTCGTGCTTATAATCTGCCTTCAGGGTCTTCAGCAATCTTGGCAATTCACTTGTTCCAAAATAGGCATCCACAGTTGGAATCTCTTTTTCCAAATCATCCTTATATCGTGCAGATAAGCAGCCTGTTACATATAATTTGTCAATTAAACCCTGTTGTTTGGCATCTGCATACCTCAAAATGGTATCTATCGACTCCTGCTTTGCATTGTCAATAAATCCGCAAGTGTTTACAATCACAATCTGGGCATCATCCTTTTTGGACTCGTGTTCTACCTCAAATTTATTGGCCAACAATTGGGTATAAATATTTTCGCTGTCAACCAGGTTTTTAGAACAACCCAGGGTTACAATGTTGACTTTATTCTGAATAGTACCTTTTGTTTTCATTTCAAAAATAATCGGGATGCAAAACTAACTGGAATATAGGCTTTAAGTTTGATTGAGGTGAAATAAATACGCTTCGCCTTTTCCTGCGAATTGGTCAAATCCAATTTTAGAGCTTTCTCAAAGGCTATTAAATCATTTTACTATTCGGCTGTAATTGGGACAAGAACCTAATAAAATATTGGATAATTGGCCTTTAGTTTTGAGTTATGGTAATTCATTTGATTATATTTTTTTAAAAAAAAGGTTACAAAAGCCATTATTGAATATTTTAAAAAAGGTCACAGTAATCATTTTGTAAACAGTTTTGGACTCCCCCCACAAAAAAAACCGTAGCGCATGGCACTACGGTTTTTGCAAATTGAAACTATGGACTAAAAAAAACCTAATTCTTTTTCTTAAACCTCAATCTACCTTAGGATGTAGAAATCGGTTGTTGTCAAGGATTTCACCATTCTCGTTCATGGTATATTTTGACATATTTTCAGATGATTGGACACTATGAACCATAAGATTCGGATTCTTCCGCATATAGGATGGCACTTCATTTTTTTTCAGATAATCAGGGTCGTCATAATTTGGTTTCGGACCTGCGTGTGCACTTAAATTTCGTAAAATTTCGGCTCTGCTGATTTGCTGGGCAAAATCCGGTCTTTGTGAAACCAATTGGTCAACCTGGTCAAGTGGTCTGTCCACATTTTCAGGTGATTGATACATTAACTGAAAATTTCCATTGATATCCACATATTGATATTGCTCAACCTGCGGCTGGGCTGGTGGTTGTGGTTGGGCCGGTTTTGGTTGCTCCGGCATTCTCATTTCCTCCCTTTGTTGCGGAACCTGATAGCTAGGATGCTGCTCCTGAGGTCTTTGTGTTGGCTGGTAATCGGCTGCCACATCATAAGGATTGATGTGTTGAGTCGGTGTGTAAGTAGGTTGCTGAGAAGGTAGCGTTCCAAAACCAGGAGGCAATGGCTCAACTGCAGGACCTGGCACATGTGCTGGGCTTTGTGGTTGGCCAAAATGGATATCAACTCCCGAACGTTGGGTTAATTCTACCACATTGTTGGTTTCATTAAAAATGGATTCTTTCACAAAACCTGTGGCGACAACTGCCACACGGATGGAATCGCCCATTTCAGGATCCATTGTGGTTCCAAAAATAACATCGGCACGACCTCCGGTTCTGATACTTACGTAATCAGTAATTTCATTAAATTCGTCAATGGTCAGTTCAGGCGCATGGCCGTAGGTAACTGCCAAAAGTACTTTAGTGGCACCTTCAATTTCGTTGCTGCTTAAAAGAGGTGAAGCAATTGCTTCTGTCACAGCCTTTATAGCACGATTGTCGCCTTTGGCAACAGCCGAGCCCATCACAGCTGAACCAGAATTTTTCATTGTAGTTTCAATGTCCTTGAAATCCACATTGATATCACCAGGAACGGTGATGATTTCTGACAAACTTTTGGCTGAAGTAGAAAGCACATGATCGGCCTGGGCAAAAGCCTGCGTCATTGTGAATCCTTTGAAAAGTTCACCAATTCTGTCGTTCATGATTTCGATAACGGTATCGCAGTACTGGCGCATTTCTACTGTGCCTTTTTCTGCCGCTGCATTTTTCCTTGGACCTTCAAACCGGAAAGGTTTGGTGATAATGCCAATGGTAAGAATGCCTAAATCTTTGGCTACTTTGGCAATAACCGGGGCAGCACCTGTACCTGTGCCACCACCCATGCCTGCCGTGATAAACACCATTTTGGTGCCATCGTCCAACATTTCTTTGATCGATTCCTCACTGATTACAGCCGCTTCCCTTCCGTTTTCTGGAATGGAACCAGCGCCCAAGCCTCCCAAAAAGGTGCCGCCAAGCTGAATTTTACTCGGTACAGGACTGGTTTTCAGGGCTTGTGCATCGGTATTGCAAACGACAAACTCCACATTCCGGAAGCCCTGGTTGAACATGTAGTTTACGGCATTGCTTCCTCCGCCACCTACACCTACTACTTTGATGATTGATCTCGGCTGTACTGTAAGATCAAATGAATACGCTCTTTCTTCTTTTTCCATAGTATTTTATTGATTTTGATTGAATTAGAGGCCTCACCCCAACCCTCCCCGAAGAAGAGGGAGCTGGCTCAGCGTTGTTTTTGATTTTTTATTTTCGTTTCCTGGTATATTTTTATCTATTAAAATGTCAACTAAAGGAGGTTTTTTTCCTGGCTTTTTTCCTGGTTATTGATTCCTAAATCCTGATTCCTTTTGATTTTTTTACTTAAAACTCTGAACTCTATTAATAATCATTCGATTTAATATCGTCATACAAATGCTCTCTGACTTTGACAAAAAGGTTGGAAAGCAAGTCTGCCGGAGACCTTTTTTCCGTTTTTGGCTCAGGTTTTGGGTTGCCTATTGGTTTGATGTGATTTTGCTTTCTAACCAGATTGTACTGATTTTCACGCTCATCCACACTTTTGAAACCTGCCATAACCAGACCCAAGGCTGTTGAAAACATCGGATTTTTCATGGCCTCCAATTTGCTTTTACCCAGGTGTTCCGTCGGATAACCCAATCGGCATTCCAAACCGGTTCGCATTTCAAAAAGTTCTTTTAATGCATTTAACTGGGCGCCTCCACCTGTTAAAACAACCCCCTGACTCATTTTATCCACAAATTTTGAAGAAACGATTTCAGCAAAAACGATGTCGATAATTTCCTCCATCCTGGCCTCGATGATGTAGGAAAGGTTTTTAACCGAAATCTCTTTTGCCGGTCGGTTTTTCAAGCCTGGAATGGAGACAATCTGATTGTTTGCCGCTTGAGAAGCCAAGGCATATCCAAACTTAATCTTCAGTTTTTCAGCATCCTGAGGAAGCAGCATGCAACCTTGTTTGATATCGTTTGTCACTATCGAACCACCAAATGGAATGACTGCTGTATGCCTGATAATTCCCTCATAGAACATGGCAATGTCAGTTGTTCCCCCACCAATATCAACCAAAACGACACCTGCTTCTTTTTCCTCTGGCATAAGTACCGCCATAGAACTTGCAATAGGCTCAAGAACAATGTTTTCAATTTCCAGATTGGCCTTATGGACAGAGCGCAAAATGTTACTGACGGCATCGGTTCTGGCCGCAATGACATGGAAATCAGCCTCTAAACGAGAGCCCACCATACCCACGGGGTCTTTAATGCCATATTCATTGTCCACAATATAGTCCTGAGGCATCACATGAATAATCTGCACACCGGGAGGCATAACCAGTTTATACATGTCATTGGTCAGGCGTTCCACATCTTCCACACCAATCATATCCTGGGGGTTGTCCCGCATGATGCTGCCTTTGTGGGTAGAACTTTTAATGTATTGACCTGCAATACCTACATTGACCACTTTAATGTCAACCATTGATTGCTGGGAAGCATCTTCAAGGGCTTTCAAAATTCCTTGTGTGGTTTTTTCAATGTTGGTGATCAGGCCACGTGTAACCCCTTCGGAGTTGCAACGACCCATACCGAGAATTTCCAGGCGACCATGCTGGTTCATGCGGCCAACGATGGCGCAGATTTTGGTGGTGCCAATGTCAAGTGCGGCGACGATTTTGTCTTTGTCCATAATCTATATTCTATGAGGTTTTTTGGCAAACGATTTGATTTCTAAACTTGATGCTCACTTTCTGGTAACTCGCCCAACCTTTTACCGGCGCAATGCGTTCGTAAAAGGCCATGAGTTTCTTAAACTTTGCTTCAATATCTGTTGGTGCTCCGAATTCTATAAGTTGTTGACCAACTTGCGGATACAGCGTTGCTTCTCCGTTCTGGTCTAAATAAATATGTGAAATTTGTGCTTTCCAGAAAGGTTTGTTGTCAATGAATTGAACCAGTTGTATGATTTGATTGGCGCTTGAATCTTCTTTTGCGTGGTGATAAGCAAGTTTTCGGGAACCTGGGCCATCAATGGTGATTACTTTCGAAGCATATTTTTCGGAGGTCGGAAGCACTTCTCCCTCCGAACCCAGGTAAGTATCCAGGTCGGAACCTCCTGAGATGATACGGGCAACTGGCTTTACCAAAAACACCCGAATACTTAAATTTCCATTCAAGTCATGTGAAACCTGAGCCTTTTTGACAAAGTCGATTTTCTCAATTTTCCTTTCCATTTTGTACAAGGAAACCGAATCGAACCAACGCATGTGTACCATATTGTTTTTGCCCAAAGTGATGCTTGATTCTATTTCAGCTGCATTCACAAAATGATTCTCAGCTTCGTTTTCTATCTGAATGTCAATCTTGTTTACCACCTTGCTGCGTTGTCTTTTTCCTGCAAAACTCCACATTGAGATAGCCAGAACAGTCAAAATAATGCCTTTCAAAACCGATAAACCAGTTCTGGGATTGAGACCATTCAATATATCTGTCCAGTGTATTTTCATGCTTCTACAGTTTTTGAGCGTTCAGAAAGGGCATTGGCCAAAGGTTGAACCAATCGGTCGATATCGCCAGCACCCAGGACCACAATTACCTGACAATCAGAGTCAACAACCTGGTCAACCAATGCTTCTTTTGAAACAATGGCTTTTTCGCTGATGTCAATTCTATCCAAAATCAGTTTGGAGGTAACGCCAGACATAGGCAATTCTCTGGCAGGATAAATGTCTAACAACCAAAGTCTATCGGCATCATTCAGGCTATGGCTGAATTCCAGGGCAAAATCTTTTGTTCTGGAAAAAAGGTGAGGTTGAAAAATCACGCCCAACTTCTTTTCAGGAAAAAGGGCTCTCAAAGATTTTAAAGCAGCTGAAATTTCAGTAGGATGATGGGCATAATCGTCCATCAAAACCACAGTTGAATCTTCATACACTTTTTCAAATCTTCGCTTAACACCCTTAAAACCCGGTAGAATTTCTCTTAATTTATCATAAGAAATACCCAGTGAATTCGCAACAGCGATGGCAGCTACCGCATTTTCCACATTGTGAAATCCTGGCATAGAAAGGTGGAATTTTCCATAATTGGCCAAACCTTCCTTCAATTCAAAGTCAAAACCGAAACCATTGGCAGCTACATTATCCGCAAAAAGTTGACCTTCACTGAGCCCATAAGTTTTGGCAACAACACCAGTTCTGGTTTCAAATTTTTGTTTAATATCATGCTGTACAAACAACTTGCCTTCCCTTTTGATTTGCCCAATGAAATCAGCATAAGCTTGTTTCATGGTTTCACCGTCTCCATAAATATCCAAATGGTCAGAATCTGTGCTGGTAACCACAGCAATATTTGGAAAAAGGGTAAGGAATGAACGGTCAAATTCATCGGCCTCCACTACCATTACCGTATCGCCTATGAGCTTGTCGCTTAGCAGAAAATTGGTCTCATAATTGGAAGTGACACCTCCCAGAAAAGCCGTGCAGCCAAGCCCGGCTTCTCTGAGTAAATAGGCAATCATGGAAGAGGTAGTGGTTTTCCCGTGTGTTCCGGCAACGCCTACGGTAAAGCAGCTTCGGGAAATCAATCCCAAAACCTGGCTCCGCTTTAAAATTTCATACTGAGCTTCGGTAAAAAATTTCCATTCAGCATGGTCCTTAGGAATGGCCGGGGTAAGCACTACCAGAGTTTGTTCCTTGTTTTCTTTAATAAAAGCAGGAATCTTGTCCACACTGTCTTCAAAGTGGATTTCGATACCCTCGTTTATCAATGAGTCTGTCAAAGGGCTTGGTGTTTTGTCATAGCCACCTACCCAAAATTCATGTTGCTTAAACCACCTGGCAAGGGCGCTCATACCAATTCCTCCAATGCCTAAAAAATAGACATATTTAAATTGGTGTAGGTCCGTATTTGCTAGGTTTATCATGCTTTAGCTATTTCAAAAATTTGATTGACAATATGTTGTGTTGCTTCTGGTTTGGCCATGCCATGGGCTGCCATCCCAAACAATTCCAATTGATTGGGATTTTGAAGCATTTCTATAACGGTTTGGGTGAGCAATTCTTTTGCATCAGCATCGGCAATCATTTTGGCTGCTTTTTGCTTTACAAGTGTCATTGCATTTTTGGTTTGATGGTCCTCGGCCACATTTGGACTTGGAATCAAAATGCTGGATTTGCCTGTCATGCATATTTCAGCAAGACTTAAAGCACCGGCCCTGCTAATCACCAAATCGGCGGCAGCATAGGCATAATTCATTTCCTTTATAAACGGCTGGGTGATGAATCCAGGATAATTATCTTCCTTTAACAACTGATCTGCTTTGGAAGCAAAAGCAGTTCCGGTTTGCCAAATGAGTTGATATCCTTCACGTTTCCATGCTTTTAGCGATTTGGCCACTGATTCATTAATGGTTCTTGCACCCAAACTTCCACCCATCACAAAAATGGTTTGCAATCCTGGCTGTAATCCAAAATGATTAATGCCTTCGTACTGGCTTATCTGGCTCTGCAACAAATCTTTACGAACAGGATTTCCAGTCAGTTTTAACCTTTTGGCTGGAAAATAACGCTCCATCTCAGAAAATGCTACACAAACTGATTTGGCACTTTTTCCCAATAATTTGTTGGTCAAACCGGCAAACGAATTTTGCTCCTGAATCAAATATGGGATACCCAAAACCTTGGAAGCCAACAACAAAGGCAATGAAGCATAACCGCCAACTCCAATGGCAACATCTGGTTTAAAAGACCGGACCAAAGCCATTGCCTTTTGCAGACTGCTGAAAACTTTAAATGGAAGGCTCAGGTTGTCGGCCGAAAAGTTGCGTTGCAAACCAGCAATTGGCAGACCCACAATTTCAAACCCGGCTTCTGGCACTTTGGTCATTTCCATTCTTCCCTGTGCACCCAGAAAAAGCAATTCCGCATCTGGCCTTCTGCGCATTATTTCCTGCGCAATTGCGAGTGCCGGAAAGATATGTCCTCCCGTTCCACCACCACCAATCATTATTTTAAGCGGCTTGTGGTTCACGAATAACGTTGCCTTTAGATGGAACACGATTTTTAGAAACAGAGAGCGAACCTGAAATTTCGCCCCGGCTGACAGATAAGATAATTCCGAAGGAAATACCTGTAAATAAGAGAGATGTACCGCCCATGGAAACCAATGGCAAAGGTTGACCAGTTACCGGAACCAAACCAACAGCCACCGCCATGTTAAGCATGGCCTGAATGGCGAGCAGAAAACTGAGACCGGCGGAGAGCAAACCGCCAAAGGCATTGCTGCTACTGGCCACAGCCATCATGCCCCGGTAGAGCAAAACGAGGTATAAAAACAGAACAGTCAGTCCTCCCAACATTCCATATTCCTCAATTATTACTGCATAAATAAAATCTGAATAAGGGTGGGGAAGGAAGTTCTTCTGGTGACTTTTACCCATGCCTCTTCCAATAATTCCACCGTTTGCAATGGCGATAAAAGATTGTTCCGTTTGATAATCAAGTTCTTCCCTATCCAAAAAGCGTTCAATCCTTGCCAAAGCTGTTTTTCCCCTTGGTCCAATAAGCATGGCAACAGAACCAGCCAAAACGCCAACGATGACCAGCATGCCTAGAAACTTCATTGGTACACGACCAAAATACATGAGCAACAAACACGTAATCAACAACATAGCTGCCGTTGAAACGTTTGAAAGGGTAATCAAACCAATGACAATTCCCGTCCAGATTAGGATAGGCATGAGCGTTTCCTGCCAATTGCCTGCGGTTATTTTTGCCTGGCGTTTTGCCAGCATAGCTGCCACATTTGCTATCAAGGCAAGTTTTGCCAAATCAGAAGGCTGAAACTGTTGATTGATGAAAGGAATAACAATCCAGCGTTTGGAATCATTGATGTTTGGTCCAAAAAAGTAGGCGAAAAGCAACAACGGAATGGCCAGCAAAAGACCAAAACGAGACAGTTTAGAGTAATATCGGTAATCCAGTTTGTGGGCATAATACATGCCAACCATACCCAAAATGACCAACGCCATGTGCTTCATCAGGTAGTGTTCCGTACTTTCCATGTATCGGTAGGCCAAAGTTCCTGAAGCAGAATATACTGCCAGGATACTCAAAAGAGAAAGCGCAATCACCACCGCCCAAATGATTGGGTCGCCATGCAAATTTTGCTTCATCCAGTTTTTGAAATCTTCAGCCTGCTTCATATTGAGGTAGTTGGGATTTTGTTTAACACTTTTATTTCAAGCTCTTTAACTGCAGCTTTAAACTGATTGCCACGGTCTTCGTAGTTTTTGAATAAGTCGAAACTGGCACAGGCAGGCGAAAGCAAAACGGTTGAACCTGGTTTTGCGATACTGAATGCCATATTCACCAGTTCAGATACAGAAGTAGTTTCTGTGATGGTTTTTACTTTGTCTTTAAAATGCGTTTTTAACTTTTCATTGTCCATACCCAGACAAATCAAATCAGTTACTTTACTTTTTACAGCTTCGTCTAACTCACTGTAATCGTTGCCTTTATCTACACCTCCAGCTATCCATACGATTGGTTCTGAAAAAGCCGAAAATGCATATTTTACAGAATCTACATTGGTTGCCTTACTATCATTTACGAACTGGACATTAAAAATTTTGGCCACTTTTTCGCAACGATGAGGTGCATTCTCAAAATCCCGGATGCCTTCCCGAATCAAATCAAGAGAACCACCAACAAGACTAACTGCTGCAATCGCCATCATTGAATTCAACATGTTATGCTCTCCCTGAAGTGGAATGTGCTGCTGTGGAATCATGAAAGACATGGCATCCAGATTGAAAACCAAAGAACCTTTTGCCAGAAAAGCCACATTGCCGCCACCCGCTTTCATACCTACAGAAACAAGTCGGCAGTTCGAATTTCTATGTCGAATACCATCGGTAACAACGGCATCAACCTCATTGTAAATCAGGGTTTGGCCGGGTCCCATATTTTGGGTAATTCTAAATTTGGAATCTATGTAATTCTCAAATTTATAGTCATATCTATCCAAATGGTCAGGCGTAATGTTGGTCAAAATGCCAACATCTGCCCTGAAATTAATCAATCCATCCAACTGAAACGAACTGATTTCCAACACATACCAATCGAATTTATCCTCAATAACTTGCTTTGCAAGGCTACTTCCAATATTGCCAGCCAAGCCCACATTGAACCCACACTTCAGCATGAGGTGATAGGTTAAAAGCGTAGTTGTCGTCTTGCCATTGCTGCCAGTAATTCCAATAAATTTTGCCTTTGTATACCTGCTGGCAAACTCCAATTCATCGATTACCGGAATGCCCTTTTTAAGTGCTTCCGCAACCAAAGGCGATTTTGAAGGAATGCCCGGAGACTTTACAATCTCTTTGGCAGTCAATATTTTATCGTCAGAATGCTGATTTTCTTCAAACTCAATTCCGGCATTTTCAAGCTCTGTTTTGTATGCCTGGCCAATCACTCCTTTATCAGATACAAATACGGACAAGCCTTTGGCTTTTGCTAAAAGTGCAGCTCCTGTTCCACTTTCCCCTGACCCGAGTATAACTAAATCTATTGCCATCTATCTCAGTTTAAGGGTTCCAAGGGTGATGGCTGCCAGCATAAGGCCAACAATCCAGAATCGGGTAACAATTTTAGGTTCCGCAAAACCAGACTTTTGATAATGATGGTGCAAAGGCGACATTTTGAATATGCGACGCCCTTCCCCAAATTTCTTTTTAGTGTATTTGAAATAGGCAACCTGAATGACAACTGACAGATTTTCAACCAGAAAGATGCCACAGAGAATAGGAATCAAAAGTTCTTTTCTAATGGAAAGTGCCAATGTTGCAATGATTCCACCAATGGCAAGACTCCCTGTATCACCCATGAAAACCTGAGCCGGATATGTATTGTACCACAAGAAACCAACACAGGCACCCACAAAAGCAGAACAAAAAATAACGAGTTCTCCAGAGTTAGGAATATACATAATACCCAGATACTCAGAGAAAATTGTATTTCCTGAAATGTAGGCCATAATGCCAAGCGTAGAGCCAATTATGGCCGATGTCCCGGCTGCCAGACCATCGATTCCATCTGTAATATTGGCCCCGTTGGAAACCGCTGTGATGATGAAGATAACAACCAGCACATACACAAGCCATGTAAAATCATATCCACCAAATTTCCCAAACGTGCTGTAATCCAATTCGTTATTTTTGAAAAATGGAATGGTTGTCAATGCAGATTTAATATCCGTATAGCCAAAAGAAACATCAGCCATGTTGTCCAGGCGTTGGGCAAATTTTTCACCTGGTTCTACTTTCAGTTCCAGATTTTGGTCATGGAATTCTCTGATTTTCACATCAGGATGGAAGTATAAGGTCAATCCAACAATCAATCCGATTCCGATTTGACCGATTACCTTGGAACGGCCTTTCAAACCTTCCTTATTTTTAAGAAAAACTTTAATGTAGTCATCCAGAAAGCCAACAAATCCCAACCAAAGGGTGGTTATCAACATGAGAATGATGTAGATATTATCTAACTTCGCCAGAAGCAAAGTTGGAATCAAAATAGAGGCAATAATGATAAGTCCGCCCATGGTTGGGGTTCCTTGTTTGGCCTTTTCGCCATCCAGACCAAGGTCCCGAATGGTTTCACCAACTTGCTTGTAACGCAAATATTCTATGAGTTTTTTGCCAAATACAACAGTGATTATCAGCGAAATAATAATAGCGGAAACCGCCCTGAATGAAATATACCGGAAAACACCCAGGCCTGGAAAGTCTGTAATCTGGTCAAGGTATTGAAACAAATAATACAGCATCAGTTCACGATGGGTTTTTGGGTTTCCAATACTTTTTCCCGGTCATCAAAGGGATATTTCACACCAGAAATTTCCTGATAGGTTTCATGTCCTTTGCCAGCAACCAAAACCACATCATTGATTTTTGCCATTGCAATTGCCTCACGGATAGCCCCTTCCCGGTCTTCAATAACGGCAACTCTTCGTCTTTGGCTCAAAGGAACACCATCCATCATTTCCTGAATGATGGTTTTGGGCTCTTCGTTTCTTGGATTGTCAGAGGTTAAAAAAACCTGCGTGCTTAATCTACTGGCAACTTCGGCCATAACAGGTCTTTTCGCTTTGTCACGGTTACCGCCACAGCCCACCACAGTGATTAGGTTTTCACCTGGAATCTGCATGGATTTAATGGTTTCCAACACATTTTTTAGTGCATCCGGGGTATGAGCATAGTCGATAATGGAAACAGCACCATTTTTCAAAAGAATCATTTCGAACCTGCCTCTCACAGGGTTAAGTGCAGAAAGAGCCAATAAAACCTCTTCTTCATTTTCACCCAGCAGCATGGCAACTCCAAAAACAGCAACCAGATTATAGGCATTAAAATCTCCCACCAGTCTGAACCATACTTCTTTGCCATTTATTTCCATATGAAGGCCCTCCAAAGTATTAGAAAGCACTTTTCCTCTGAAATTGGCACCTGTCTGCAGAGAATATGTCTGGATTTTAGAAGCGGTATTCTGAACCATCACCTTGCCTCTTTTGTCATCTACATTCACCAGGCTGAAACCCTGCGGTGAAAGGTTGTCAAAAAGCAACTTCTTGGCAGATATATAGTTATCAAATGAGCCGTGGTAATCCAGATGGTCATGAGATATGTTGCTAAAAACAGCGCCATCAAATTCCAAACCGGCAATTCTTTTTTGGTGAATGGCATGAGAAGATGCTTCCATAAAAACATGACTGCAACCAGCTGCCAACATTTTGGCCAGCAACTCATTCAAAGAAATGGCATCGGGTGTAGTGTGGGTAGATGGGATTACTTCTTCTCCAATCTTATTTTCCACCGTGGAAAGCAAGCCAACTCTGTAGCCCAAATGCTGGAAAAGCTGAAAAAGCAAAGTCGCTATAGTCGTTTTTCCATTTGTGCCCGTTACAGCAACTAAAGTCAATTGCCTGGAAGGATTTCCAAACCAGTTTGCGGCCATAATCCCCAGTGCTTCAGAAGAATCCGAAACCTTAATCCAGGTGACGCGTTGGTCTGTTTCAACTCTACTGGCCTCAAAAATAATGGCAACAGCGCCGTTCTCAATGGCTTTTTCAATGTAATCGTGCCCGTCAGTTTGGGTTCCTGCAACGGCAACAAAGACAAAACCTGGTTTTACTTCTCTGGAATCCATGGCAATACCATTCAACTCCAGTTCCAAAGAACCAGAAACCCTGCTTAGGGTCACATTGATGAGTATTTGCTCTAAACTTTTCATCCCAGAGTTACCATAATTACGCCTCCTTCTGCCATTTGGCTATTGGGTTTTGGATTTTGAGAGGTTACCCGCCCTCTGCCACTGGTTCGCACCCTGTAGCCAAAATTCTCTATCAAATAAATCGCATCCCTCAGGCTCATGCCTTTCACATCAGGAACTTTTCCTTTTTCCAAAAGATTAGCTTTCCAATAAATTGCTTTGTTGGAAGTCATCGAACCAACCCAATCTGATTTGGAGTCTCCTTTTTCGTAGTTGCTGATTTTTAGCTTGTTGCAGATTTCATGAAGCTCTTCAAATTTCCCGGCACCAATTTCTGGCACATCCATAGAGCTTTCTTTTTCTGCCAGGAGTTGATGCATTTCTACATCATTGGCATAAATTTTATCCGCAATGTCTTTGAATACAGGTGCTGCAGCATCGCCAGCCATCAGACCCAATTTTGGGCTATCCACTATCACAATGGCTGAATATTTGGGTTTATCGGACGGAAAAAAACCAGCAAACGAAGTGTAGTATGAATTATCGATCCATTTGTTGTTCTCAAACTTATGAGCCGTTCCAGTTTTTCCGGCAATCTTATATAAGTCTGATTTGATTTTGTGGCCAGTACCTTTTGGATGTTCCACCACCGCTTCCATCATTTCCCTTAAAGCCGCCAGGGTTTCATCGGAGCAGATTTTTTCCCGAATCACCTTTGCCTCAAACTTTTTAGCGACTTTGTCATTAGACCTGACTTCCTTCACTATAATGGGTTGAACCATTTTGCCTTTGTTTGCTACCGCATTGTAAAAAGCCAAAGTTTGAAGTGGGGTGATTTCTGATTCGTAACCATAACTCATTTTGGCTAAAGCAGCGTTATTCCAATGCTTTTTGTCAGATGGCAGTCTAAAAAATGGTCTTTCAGCACCACGGATTTGAAAATTGAGCGGTTCAGCCAGGCCAAAATTGGTAATGTGCTGCAGAAACTTTTCGGGTTGAGTTTTATAGGTGTTTAAGATCAGTTTTGCCACAGCCACATTCGAGCTTTTTGCAAAAGCATCTTTTACAGAAATTCGACCGTATGCATGGTCGTTGGCCTCTTTAATCCACTGGTCTTTGGCAACCTGAAGCTTTCCATTTCCCGTATTGATAGTGTCTTTCAGCTTAATTTTTCCATCTTCGAACAAAGCCATGTAGGAAGCCAATTTGAATGTTGAACCCGGATAATGCTTTCTTCCTACCGCATAATTGTACTTTTCAATATATTTTGCCATTGGGTCCATTGTGGGATTTGGCTTTTCCAAACCAAGATTGGCAATTGCTTTTATCTCACCAGTTTCCACCTCCATAACAACCACACAACCAAATTGGGCACGGTATTCCCGGAGTGCTCTTAATAAAGATGATTCTGCAACATCCTGAATGTTAACATCCAAGGTCGTGACAACATCAAAACCATCCACTGGTCGGATTTCTGTTCCATCAAAAATAGGTCTTGAAACGCCTCCGCCAATTCGCTGATAGGTGGCTTGGCCGTTGGTTCCTGCCAGCATTTGGTCGAAACTTGCTTCCAATCCTGCTCCGAAATTGTCCTCATTGATAAACCCAACCGTTCTGAATGCCAGCTCTTTAAATGGATGAAATCGTTTGTATATTTTTTCAAAAATGACACCTCCCTTATTTTTCCCTTCTCTGAAAATTGGCCAGGATTTCATTTCCTGTTGGTCTCTGTAGGTCAATGAAAAGCCACGGCTCAGGTAAATGAACTTTTTCTTGTTGTGGCGGGCATCCACCAAAAGATTTCTATAGTAGGAGGCTGGATAGGTTTCAAATTTTTGAGAAAGCAGAAGTGCCAGAGAATCGACTCCTTTTTCGAAAATTTTTGCCAGTTTTTTATCTTTTCCATTGGAAATAGAAGGGTCGAAACCCAGACGATACAATGGCAAAGAGGTCGCCAAAAGTGAACCATCTACTGCATAAATATTCCCTCTGGTTGCTTTAACCACCTTTTTGGTAAATGAACTGGATTTGGCTCTCCACTCAGCACCATCTACAAATTGAATATGAAAAATCCGATATGCAATCGCAATAGCGAAAAGAGAACCAATCAAAAAGACGGTCCTCACGCGAATCAATATGGATTTTTTTACATTCATTAAAAATAACTGCTTTTACTGGTTACTAACTCCTGGTTCCTTTTGAATTTTCACTTCTTACTTTTAATTTACTCTTTTACTTCATTGACCTTCTGTGGTGGAATCTCACTTTCTTTGATGCCCAGCGGTTCTACCATTTTGGCAACTTCAGATTGTTTGCTGTTGTACATCAGTTCAGCTTTTTGTGTGGTATAATTCACCCGCAAATCCTCCAGAAGGAGTTTGGCTTTATTTAATTTTTGAATGGTTCTATTGCTTTGGTGGCTCACACCTATGTACAATAGACACAAAAAGAAACAGAAGGCGATTTTTGGCAAGTGTTGAGCTGGGATACCCTCCCTGAAAAGGGTTTCAAAACGAATGCTTCCTTCTAACCAGGAAAAGATATTGGGTCCGCTTTTTTTAGGGACGTCAAGTTCTTCCAGGGGGGTTCTTATGGTGTTGCTGGCCATTTTTTATCATTAATAAGTATGTTTCAAATTTGCTTTCCGGCCCCAATTTCCTGATAATCAGCAAACAGAAACCTCCAGTTTTATTTTTTTTTGTCCGTTTTTTTCAGCGACTCTGAGTTTGGCACTTCGGGCTCTTGGATTTGCCAGCACCTCTTCGGTTTTGGCCTCCAATGGCTTTCGGGTAATTGGCTCAAATGGCCTAATGATATTCCCATACAGGTCTTTTTGAAGATTTCCTTCTAAATTTCCTGCTTGCATAAAGTGCTTCACCATTCTGTCCTCAAGAGAGTGGTAGCTCATCACCACCAATCGGCCTCCTGGCTTCAAAACCCGGGTGCATTGCTCCAGAAGATTGGCCAGAACGTCCATTTCCTGGTTGACTTCTATTCGCAATGCCTGAAAAACCTGCGCCTGGTATTTGAACTCCTTTCCCCTTGGCGCAAGTGGCGTTATCACTTTTTTTAATTCCTCAGTAGTGCTGATTTTCTGCTTTGACCTTGCCTTGACGATTGCCAGAGC
The DNA here is from genome assembly GCA_027485575.1 of Cytophagaceae bacterium. Taxonomy (GTDB): domain Bacteria; phylum Bacteroidota; class Bacteroidia; order Cytophagales; family Flexibacteraceae; genus CAMDMI01. Next base: position 47,619 of record JAIXQU010000051.1, on the reverse strand, counting down.
AAGTGTTTTTGCATTTTTCAGCTCGCCATACATGCCCATTATTCTGTGCAGTTCGGCTTCCGAATAGTTATTTACCACATCAGCAGCCGATTGGCCACTTTCAGGGTTCATTCGCATGTCCAAAGGTCCTTCCCAACGGGTACTAAAGCCCCTTTTTGGTTCGTCTATCTGGTGCGATGAAATGCCCAGATCGGCTAGCAGTCCATCTGCCGGACCCACCTGATGCAGTTTCAGATACTTTTCCACATGCTGAAAGTTGGCCTTTATAAAAACCAGATTCGGATGTGCAAGCACTTGGTTTTTAGCATCTTCATCCTGATCAAATGCATATAAAGTTCCATCTTTCAACTGGTTGAGAATGGCATTGCTATGCCCGCCTCCACCAAATGTGACATCGATATAAACGCCGTTTGGTTTAATATCGAGACCTTCCAACGATTCCTGCAGCATGACCGGATTGTGGTACATGCTTTAGTTCGGGTTTTCAGATTTTTTGGGTACATCAAATATTCCTCTGGCTATAGGTTGAAGCTTTCCTCTTTCAGACATAGGCGTCAATGATTTCTCATAATCCTCTGCATTCCAGATTTCTATCTTACTTCCTACTCCAGACAGGATGACATCGCTTGTCAATCCTGCATACTGTATCATTTTTTTATTCAGGCTAAATCTGCCCACCCCATCCAACGTTTCTTCCGCCATTCCATAGGTGAAATCACGGATGAATTGCTGCCCCTCTTCATCATATTCAGAGACATTGGCAAATGATTGCAAACGCTCCTCCCACTGGGCCATGGTGTAGATGGTGAGGCATTTTCTAAAACCTAAAAGGATTACAATTTTCTGCTCAGCAGCATCAGGCAACCGGGCTTTGAGCCGGGCTGGGAGCACTATTCGCCCCTTGGGGTCCATTTTGCAATCGTATGTGCCTGAAAAGGTGATCATTAAACTTGTTTACGCGGGCAGAGTTAAGTGCACACTTTCCCACGGGCCAAAAGTAATAAGGGATTTTCAAAGTTGTACCACTTTTTGACATTTTTTTCCACCTACCCCCACTTTTCATTAGAAAAAGATTAAAAACACTGGATATATGAAAAAAATGACCTGAAAAAAAAATTAAAACTGGGTTCTGCCCCTATTTTAAAACACTATATAACCACCGATAAATGAGGTAATTACAAGAGAGTCAAAGGTAAAAAAAGACAAGATAAAGGCAAGGTGGGTGAAAATGGGATTTTGAAGGTAAGAAATCGACAACAAGGCAAAGCAATAAGAAAAAAAAAGGACCACATTTCAGTGGCCCTTTTTTTAATAAATATAGATTTCAAAGATTTCTATTATACCATCTTTGAAGCCAGCTACCTTTTCTTTTACGTAACATTTTTTTGGTACTTGAACTTTTTATGCCTTGATATTCTTTTTTCGCTGCCTGATATGCTTTCCTGAATTCCTTTGCAGAAAGTTTATGTGAAGTGTAAGTGTACCTTGCCCCATCACTAGACCCATTATTGGCAAAAGACGGATTTTGGAAACTAAAAGTTAAAAGGGCGATTATTGCTATTAGCAGTGATGCAGATGAACTTTTCATAACGATATTATTTAGAGGGTAAGAACTAGGTACTTAACACGTCTAAAAAATATTTAGGTTTCAACCATGTGAAAAATTTTGTGCGTTCTTTTAATTTTTTGGTGATTGAATTTTTATTTTTTTCGGATTTCAGGCACAAATGCCAGTCGAACCCAATTTTCATGACCCCATGCAAGATTGGCAACCTCTAAAAGATCGGCTGAAGTAATCTTATCAATATTGGTGAAAATTTCTGCCAAACTTTCCACCCTTCCCATATCCAGAATACTCTTTCCAAGCATAAGCATCATCATCAGGTTTCCTTCCTCTGCCATAGCCAATTGGCCTTTAATCTGTTCTTTGGCATTTTTCAATTGTTGTTTTGAAAGTAAATTATTCTGAAGGTTATGAATCTCTTTCTTTACCAGATTTTCGGCTTTCTCCAGATTCTTCATCTCAGTTCCAAGGTATATTGAAAATGCTCCTGAATCTAAATAAGGGGCATAAGAAGATTCAACGGAATACACCAACCCGTTTTTTTCTCTGATTGTAAAATTGAGTCTGCTTGTTAGGGCTGGCCCGCCTAAAACATTGTTCAGAAGAAATAAAGTTATCCTTTTTTCATGGTTTAACGAGAAGGATTGGCACCCCAACATAAGGTGGGCTTGTGAGATTGGTTTATATTCAATCGTATCCTGAAAAAAAGTTGGCTGAGGAGATATCCTGTTTTTCTGAATGGAAAGACTTGGAATTTTCTCTAAAAATGGCCTGGCTTTTTTTACAACTGTATTAAAATCCATCGGACCTACGGATGAAAAAATAATTCTTTCATTTCCCACATTTCTTTTAAAAAATGACAGAAAATCTGACCTGTTAAAGGATTGAACGCTTTCCTCCGTACCAAGAATATTATTGCCAAGCGGATGGTTTGGAAAAAGTAGCAAATCAAAATCATCCTGAATGGCATCATCAGGTGTATCGCGATACATCATCATTTCTTCCAGAATAACCCCCTTTTCCTTCTCAATTTCCTTTTCGGGAAAAATGGAATAAAACGTGATGTCAGCCAGGAGGTCTACTGCCTTTTCAAAATGTGAAGAAAGAACGGAAGCATGAAAAGCAATTTTTTCTTTTGTCGTATATGCATTGATTTCTCCACCTAAAATTTCAAGTCGATTTATTATGTGAAAAGATTTGCGGTTTTCTGTGCCTTTAAAAGCCATATGCTCCCAAAAGTGGGCAATACCCAATTCATTGGTTTGTTCATCCCGACTTCCAACATCCAAAATAAAACCACAATGAGAAATTTTTGTGGCAGCCACCTGTTTGTGAATCAGCCTGATACCATTGGCAAACTCAAAAATCTGATAGTCGGGAAATACCTGGTCTTTATTCAAACTCTTATAGAAAAGGCTGCGAAGATATAGGACCAAATGTCAGGATGTATCAATATTGAATACTTAGTTTGTACTTTTGCCTTTGAAAATAAAAAATGAACAAGAAAAGCGCTCTAATTGGATTTTTACTTGCGATAACGTCAGTACTGGTTCAAGCCCAAATTGTTAATCCTACACATTGGTCATTCAATAGTGAAGGGAAAAAAGTTAAAAAAGGTGATATTGTTGAACTGGTTTTCAAAGTGAAAATCGACCAGACCTGGCATCTATATTCCAGTGATTTCGACCCAAACGTGGGCCCAAAAGTTTCTGTCTTTACTTTTAATAAATCACCAAAATATGCTTTGGTCGGCAAGATTAGTCCTATTGGTGCTGAGAATCATTTTGATGATGTATTTGGAGGAAATGTACGCCTATTTCATAAAAAAGCTGAATTCAGACAAAAGGTCAAAATTCTGGAGTCAACATCCATTGAAGGAACTTATGAGTCTCAGGCCTGCTCCGATGAAATTGGGAAATGCGTGGATCAGGATGGAGATTTTTCATTTGGTCCATTTGAAGTAGAAAACACAAATTCCGAAAAGGCTGAAAAATCTGAGGCTGAAAAAACTTCTATTTCCACAATCAACGTTGACTCCGGGAATAAGGCGGAAACAATATCGAACACTGATTCTCTCCAAACGGTTACAACTTCTGAAAAAAAATCAAAAATTGAATCCGAAGTTTCGGAAGTAAAAGCAACTTCCATAGCACCCGAAAGTTCAGGCTCCCTTTGGGGTTTTTTCTTTGCTGCATTTCTTTCTGGCCTGGTGGCTTTGCTTACGCCTTGTGTATTTCCAATGATTCCAATGACTGTAACTTTCTTTACACGTCAAAGCCAGACCAGAGCGGAAGGAATCAGAAAAGCCAGCCTGTATGGTTTGAGTATCATTATATTATATGTTTTAATCGGGACCCTTGTAAGTCGAATCAATGGTCCGGAATTTGCCAATTTTATTTCCACCCATTGGGCTCCAAATCTGTTCTTCTTCTTCATTTTTATATTTTTCGGTTTGTCTTTCCTGGGACTTTTTGAAATTGTTTTGCCCTCTTCCATTGTGAATATGGCAGATAAACAAAGCGACAAAGGCGGCATAATTGGCATATTTTTTATGGCCTTTACCATTGTGCTGGTTAGTTTTTCCTGTACAGGTCCTATTGTGGGTTCTATTTTGGTTCAATCTGCCGGTGGAGAAGTTTTAAAACCAATTATAGGAATGTTCGGCTATTCTTTGGCTTTCGCCCTGCCTTTTACATTGTTTGCCATATTTCCACAATGGTTATCCAGTTTACCAAAGTCGGGAGGTTGGTTGAACTCGGTTAAAGTGGTTTTGGGCTTTTTAGAGTTGGCCTTTGCGCTAAAGTTTTTATCCATAGCAGACCAGGCCTACCATTGGCATATACTGGACAGAGAAATTTATCTGGCTTTTTGGATTGTTATCTTCTCAATGATTGGATTTTATCTTTTGGGAAAAATCAGACTTCCGCATGATAGTCCATTGGAAAAAATTCCGGTTTTACGGGTTGGTTTTTCAATATTGGTATTGAGTTTTGTTGTTTATATGATTCCTGGAATGTGGGGGGCACCACTAAAGGCCCTGGCAGGTTATCTGCCTCCAGAAAGCACATTAGACTTTAATATTGAAGCACTTATAGAGAAAAATGGCGGCAGAGCCAGGACATCTACTGATAATCAGGAATCTACACTTTGCGATTACCCAAAGTATGCAGAAATTTTGCATTTGCCCCATGGTTTAGAAGGTTACTTTGATTTAAAGCAAGCTTTGGCTTGTGCAAAAGCACAAAACAAACCCGTATTTATAGATTTTACTGGTCACGGTTGTGTCAATTGCCGTGAAATGGAAGCCAATGTCTGGTCAAGCCCGGAGGTGCTGAAACGATTGGAAAATGATTTTATTGTAACTGCCTTGTATGTAGATGACAAAACGGAACTCCCAGAAAATCAATGGTATACCAGCAAATATGATGGAAAAGTCAAAAAGACAATCGGGAAGCAAAATGCTGATATTCAAGTTATCAGCTACAAAAGCAACACACAACCGTTGTATGTATTGCTTGGACCAGATGGCTCTCTCCTGGTTGAGCCCCGCTCCTATGATTTGAATGTTGAGGAATTTGTTAAATTCCTGGACTCAGGTTTATCAAAATTTAAAACAAGCCTTAAATAATCTCTTTTTGATTATTCACCACATTAATTACAGGCATCCCTTCAATTAATTTTCTTCTTGAAGGGGAATCCGCAAAAGTTAGATTTCCCTTTTCATCTCTTGCTTCCCGGCTGGGTGTGTCAATAAAGGCCTTTGAAACTGGTACTGAAGTAAGTCCATTCAATTTATCTTTTCTAACGAAAAAAGCATTGTTGCCAGACCTGTTGCATCCTATTAAACTATATCCCTTTACCTCAGCAAGGTGATTCAGCGCCGATAGAGAAGCCCCAAAGTATAAATTGCTAAAATGCACATTGGTTCTGTAAAAATCGGAATTATAGGGAACTGAGATAGGTCGCTCACTTCCAAAATAACTATTGTATTCCGCAATAACTATTACAGGTTGAACCTCAGAAATCTGCTCCCAAACCCAATAATCATTGCCATCAATGTCTATACTCAAAATACCTATTTCTCCAGAAAATCCATTCTCTTTAAAAATGGAATTAATATTTTCTTTTGTAATAAATCGCTCAACTGCTGTTAGATCAAAACGCCAATACAAATCCTGCGCTTTAATATTTTCAATATTTTCTTTACTTCCGTCTATTACCAAACCTTTCCAGCTGTTGTGCATGAGTAGAAACCTGGTATTTGATTCTAAATAAGTCTCAACGCCGAACTCAATAAAAGTCCTGGGTATTTCAGGTATTTTATGGATTAAAAACTGAATTATTCCATCCTCCCCATTCTGTGAAAAAACCTTGAACTCTGAACCACCGAAACCTCCCGAAAATCCTGTTCCTTCCAGCTGTCTTACCAAAATTTGGCCTTGCCCAAACAATATCTCTTCCTTGGAATGGTTGATCTGAGAAATTATAAGTTGGCGATCTTTTTCTGCTTTGTAATATAAACCGGTAACTTTATCCTTAAGTTCTAGAATACCCAAAAGCCTCATTAAGAATGATTTAATAATACTTATCATAATTTGGTAAGTTTATTTTTTACTTTTTGATAAAACGTTGGCTTGTTCTCAGACTTCAATTCAGGAACATCAAAAAGCCATGGATATGCCTTGAAAACCACATTCCGGTCATATTCATAATCGGGAATCATTATTGGATTATTTTTAAAAGGCAGATTTACTTTGTAATGTTCAAGATCTGAAAATGGGCTTTCACCTTGCATGTGAACCGCATCTTCTCTATTGATTCCAATATTCTTTATCAGATTCCTGGATGGTACAATGGAAATGGCATGGTTAACCAAGTGAGCCAAACAAAACTGAAAATCCCATGTGTCGTTTTTTCCTGAAATCAAAGAATCGAATTCGGCTTTTCTAAGATCACTGAACTCTTTAAACGGCAAATAATTTTCAACCATTTTTTTTACTTCTTCATTTTCCCAAAGGGGCATCTTAACGTCATAGTGTTTCCAGGCTCTTCTCCAACCTGCCCAACCCCAAAAACTTCCAAAAAGGGCAAAATGGTAATCCTGAATATCTGATTTCCAATCATTAATCAGATTACAGCCAGTAATGGAAAAAATTCTTTCATCAAATTGATACTTAAGAAGCATCTCCTGACAATAATAAAAGAATTCATTGGTTGGTAGAATGTCATCCTCAATGACAATTCCCATCTCTTCATTTTCAAAAAGCCAGGACATGGCTGTTGATTCGCCTAGTTTACAACCCAGGTTTGACTCTTCAAATCTTGTTTTGATGATTCCGTCATATGAAAGACCATTTACCATTTGGCGAATCTCTGAACATTTCTGTTTATCATTTTCGTTGCCACTTCTGGGGGCATCATTAAAAATGTAAATGATTGGAGGCGCTACTTCAATGATTTTATCTAAAACAATCTTTGTGACGTCGGGCCGGTTAAAGGTAATTAATAATACAGGCGTCTCTAGTTTCACAATCCTTTTGCTATTTTTTTTGTTCCTGATTGATATGCCACCTTCCAAGAAAATTGGTCATGTGGGTATGGGAGAATCCAATATTTCCTGTGCCGTAAAAATCGCCATTTTCAACTTGTATAAATCCTGCTCCACCTAACAACCAGTCTGATTCTTCAGAATTAACTAAAATTCTTGTACCAACCTTGTAGGTGCCAATTGTAAACGGAAAATTTGGAACCACAACCTTGATGTAAAGCAATTCGTTAGGCTCAGCCTCAAAGAAAACATTCTGATATGAACTGTACAAAACACCCATATTGCCATCATCCGGATCAAAAAAGTTCAATCCAAAGTCTATATTTCTTGACTTTTCAGGGCCATTTTGCAACGAAAAACAAAATACGATGTCCTCTCCGGTAAGTATTGTTTCAATTTGATTCCCAACAACATCCTCAACATAAAAATCAACAAGCTTTACTTTTCCAGAACCCGTTCTGTCCTCACGAAAGGCCAATGCTGTGGTTTCTACCAATCCTTTGTTGGCAACTGTATAAGCTTCGGTTATCTCTTCTATCGAGCCGCTCAGCCGTAATTTTCCTCCTTCCAAAAACAATCCCCGATTACATAAGGCCTTCACGGAAGCCATGTTGTGACTTACAAATAAAACCGTCCGGCCCTCTGAAGAGGAAACCTCTTTCATTTTACCAATACACTTTTTTTGGAAGTCAATATCGCCCACTGCCAAGACCTCATCAATAATCATGATCTCTGACTCCAAATGTGCTGCTACAGCAAAAGCCAGCCTCACATACATTCCTGAGCTGTATCGTTTTACCGGAGTATCAATAAATTTTGAGACCCCTGAAAACTCAACAATGGCATCAAAGTTTCGCTTGATTTCAGACTTTGACATGCCCATGATGGCACCATTTAAAAAGATATTTTCCCTGCCACTAAGTTCAGGGTGAAAACCAGTACCTACCTCTAAAAGTGAAGCTATTTTTCCTTTTATTTTGATGGAACCTGTGGTAGGTGCCGTTGTCCTCGATAGGATTTTTAATAAGGTTGATTTTCCAGCTCCGTTTTTTCCAACGATTCCTACAGCATCACCTTTGTTAATCTCAAAGCCTACTTCACTTAATGCCCAGATTAGATTTTCATCTGGCTTGTCTTTTTGTTTTGAACCAAAAAGATTCAAAAAATCATCTACAAGAGATTTTGATCCTATGGAACCTAATCTGTAGCTTTTTCCAAGATTTTCGACCTTAATAGCAACCTCGCTCATCCTAAACTGTATCTATTGAAGTTCTTTCTGCCTCATTAAAAAATACCAACCCAATATAAAAAATAGCCAGTCCAACCAAGAAACTAACCAACAATCGGGTGGCCAAAAGCTCTCCTACTCCCAAAAAGGAATACCTGAAAGCCTCAAAAATTGGACTTAAAGGATTGAAAAAACTAACCCACTTGAATTGGGCAGGCACGATGGAGGTTGGATAAATGATAGGCGTTGCATACATTAACAATTGACTTCCAAATGCCAAAAAATGAGATAAATCTTTGTACTTGGTGGTAAATGCTGAAACTATCATCCCCAATCCCAACGAATAAAAACTAACCATTAAAAGTAAAACCGGGCACAACAGCAAATGAATTCCGGGACTAAATTTGGTTCCACTGATATAATAACCAACCATTATGATGATCAACAATACCAACTGAATCAAAAAATTCACAAAACTCGAAAGCAGGCCTGAGATTGGAAGGATCAATCTCGGAAAATAGACTTTTCCAAAAATATGAACATTGGCCAAAAAGGTTCCTGAACTCTTCATAAAAGCAGAGTTGAAAAAATTCCAGAGAATAATGCCAGGTAAATAGAAAAGCAATTGGGGTAAACCGTCGGTCGGGATCCTCGCAATGGCTCCAAAAATAATAGAATAAACCAAAGTGGTCAGCAAAGGCTGCATGATAAACCACAGAGGCCCCAAAACAGTCTGCTTGTAAGTAGGCACCAATTCCCGCTTTACAAATAAAATGATGAGGTCCCGGTATTGCCAAAACTCTTTAAATTTAAAGTGAAAAGGCGAAGACTTTGGAAAAATAGTGAGAGACCAGTTTTCTTTTGGATCCAAATTCAAGGATTTTTATTTTTGATTTTCAATACCTTAAAATTCAAACTACTCGAATCTAATGATATCAGACCACAAACATAGTCAGTTTTTTTATCTCCTTTTTCCCGATTTGTTGACTTTAAATCCTTTTGCAAAACTTAAAACCAGAATTATTGGAATATTTTTAAAAGAAAAATCCAAAACTGAAAGGAATTCATATTTGAAATTTCTACTATTTCGGGCCTGATTAGCCAATTATTAAAATCAAGAAACGAAGCAAGCACCAAAACTGCCTGAAAATTAAATTAATTGCTGGAAGCCCCATTGAAAATAACCACGACCCGTTTCCCCTTTTCTAATTCAATTTGTCTATAAATTCCATTTTTTGAAATCTGCCTTACTTAAAATACTGGATAGCATACTAAACAAAAACCTCTGGATTATCTATATATTCCTGGATAATAAGACATTACGGGAAATTTTTCTTGAAAAATATCTTAAAAACAGGCCAGAGATTTTATACAGGTATTATTCATGGAAACCAGTTTTTTTCCAGACCAACAAAGTCCTTATCATCAAAAATGATGCGATTGGAGATTACCTGCTGTTTAGAAATTTCATTAAAGAGGTCCATCTTAAATCCAGAGGTAAAAAAATATTTCTCTTAGGAAATATAATCTGGAGGGACCTTGCTGAAACCCTTGATTCGGAATTTATAGAAGGTTTTTATTGGTTGAAAAAGGGAGGCCAAAACGTAAATCCTGATCAAAATACGATAAATGAACTATTGCTTGAGGTAAACAGCAACCAATACGACCTGGTTCTTTATCCAAATTTTTCAAGGGAAAAGCTGGCCGGAGATTTTTTAATAAATCATATCCCAGCCAAAGAAAAAGTAGGAATCCATGGGGATTTTCAAAACCAATCTAAAGCTGATTTGGAAGTTGGAAACATGTTTTATTCCCGGCTCATGGAGCCAGAGGGTTTGGTAAAGTTTGAATTCCTTAGAAACAAGGAGTTTATTGAGTTTGTGTTTAGAGAATCCTCAAACTGTAATAGGCCCGAAATCTCATCACAACATCCGACTGCGAAAATTCATGAAAATCCATTTGTAATATTATTTCCCGGAGCAAGCACCCCGGAAAAACAATGGCCAAAACAAAAATTTGTTTCAATAGCTGAATGGTTAATTTCTCATTATGGTTGTGAGATTATCATTGCGGGTGGGCCATCAGACCTCCGGCTTTGTGAGGAACTCGCGGGAAAAATTGGTCAAAAATCAATGAACATATCCGGTAAAACCTCATTAACGGAACTTTTGGAATGGATAAGCCAATGCAGACTTATAATTTCAAATGATACATCCGCTGTTCATATGGCCATTCAAATGGGAATTCCATCCATTTGCCCATTTAAGTGCAATCATTTTGGTCGGTTCCTACCCTACCCTGAGGAACTTTTTCCAAATCTGGTGGTATGTCTCCCCGAGTCGGTAAAAAGCTATTCCAGAGAAAAACTTGAAAAGGAGTTTTCAAACAACTATGGAAGCGACATTGCTTTGGTTTCAGAAGAAGATGTAAAAAATGGCGTAATCCATCTTTTGGGAGCAACTATAATTCCCAATGGTTAGATTTTATCGAGTTGAGTCTTTTTTTCTGTTCAGTTATAACAATTTGATAATAAGCGAGATTGGAAAAATTTCTGTAATCTTTCATTCTCTATTTTGAGCCTTTGGAGAGAACCTTAAAAACATTTCTTCAACAATTTTGTCTTAGAAACTAACAATTGTTAGTTTTGCTAATACAATTTAAAACACCGGATTTTGGCCATTCAATTTTTTCCACTCAAAGTTAAAGACATTCAAAGAACAACTTTGAATTGTTCCATTTTAACATTCGATGTACCTGAGGATCTAAAGGAATCTTTCAGGTTTGTTCCTGGGCAGCATTTAACCCTTAGGGCTACCATCAACGGAGAGGAAATCAGAAGGTCATATTCGCTTTGTTCCAGTCCCTTGGATGGCTTATGGAAAGTGGCCATCAAACAAATAGAAGGAGGCGTGTTTTCAAGTTTTATTAATGAGAAGTTTAAAGTGGGTGACACGCTGGATGTGGGTCACCCCAATGGAAATTTCCACGTTCCCTCCAACCCGGAGGCAAAAAAAAGTTATGTGGCTTTTGCTGCCGGAAGTGGGATTACTCCAATTTTTTCCATTATTAAAACGCATTTGATACAGGAACCGGATTCCAGATTTGTTTTGTTTTACACAAATCAGAATGCGGCTTCCATTATTTTGAAGGAAGAAATTGAAGCCTTAAAAAACCAATTTCTGGAAAGGTTTGAGGTCTATTATTTCCTTACCCAGGAGCAAAGAGATGTTTCCCTTTTTAACGGAAGGATGGATGAGGAAAAACTTGAAAAAATTTCTTCCTATTTGATTTCCACGGAGTCAGTTGACCATTATTTCCTTTGCGGACCCGAAGAAATGATTTTGATGATTCGGAATTTTCTCCTGAAAGAAAAGGTAGACGAAAAAAGAATTCATTTTGAGCTGTTTTTCTCAGCCAACGGGCAGAAAAAAGAAAGAAAAACTGAGCAGAATTCTCAGAATTTAATGTTCATTTCTGAAATTGAAATTATTGAAGGAGGAAAAAACTTTAAGTTTAAAATGCCTAGAAATGGAGAAAATATCCTTGAAGCAGCCTTAGGCAAAAATGCAGATTTGCCATATGCTTGCAAAGGAGGGGTATGCTGTACCTGTAAAGCAAAACTTATTGAGGGCAATGTGGAAATGAGTGTAAATTATGCCCTTGAAAAAGAACAAGTGGAAGCTGGTTATATATTAACCTGCCAGGCAGTTCCACTCACTGAAAAAGTAGTTGTAGATTTTGATCAATAAAAAATATGTACCTTAATAACGACCCGTTGGAGGCAGATTTCCAGGCCAAAATAGATAAAGGCCAAAATATCGAGGCAAAAGATTGGATGCCGGAAAAATATAGGAAAACACATATCCGCCAGATTTCTCAACATGCTCACTCTGAAATTGTTGGCATGTTGCCGGAAGGAAATTGGATTACCCGGGCCCCAAGCCTGAGGCGAAAAGTAGCACTTTTGGCCAAAGTACAGGATGAAGCAGGGCATGGTCTTTATCTTTACTCTGCAGCTGAAACTTTGGGCATCACCCGGGACGAACTTTATGATCAACTCCATTCCGGAAAAGCAAAATATTCGAGCATTTTCAACTATCCTGCCGTAACCTGGGCTGACATGGGGGCTGTTGGCTGGTTGGTTGATGGGGCCGCTATTATGAATCAGGTTATGCTTACCAGGACTTCTTATGGACCCTATGCAAGAGCGATGGTGAGGATTTGCAAGGAAGAAAGTTTTCATCAAAGACAAGGATATGAAATTATGCTTACCCTTTGCAATGGAACAGAGGTGCAGAAAAGAATGGCTCAGGATGCTTTAAACAGATGGTGGTGGCCATCTCTTATGATGTTTGGCCCAAGAGATGCGGAATCTCCACATACAGAGCAAGCCTTGAAATGGAAAATTAAATTGAAAACAAACGATGAGCTTCGTCAACAATTTGTTGACCAGACCGTTTCACAAGCAGAAATACTCGGAATCACCATCCCCGATCCCAAATTAAAATGGAATGAAGCCCGTGGTCACTATGATTTTGGGGACATCGATTGGGAAGAATTCACCCAGGTTGTTGCAGGAAATGGCCCATGCAATCGTGAAAGACTGGAGGCTAGAAAATCAGCATGGGAAAAAGGTGCCTGGGTAAGAGATGCTGCACTGGCTTATGCCGAAAAGCAAGAACAACGTTCCTTAAAAGTGGCAGTGTAAAATATTGAAGGACGAAAAAAATCATTTAGTTAAACCAAACCTAATCTCTGAAAAATGAAAAAAGAATGGCCCGTTTGGGAAGTATTTATCAGAAGTAAAAGTGGACTAGATCATCGCCATGTTGGAAGCATTCATGCAACAGATGCGAAAATGGCCATCGAAAATGCAAGAGATGTTTATACCAGACGGCAAGAAGGTGTTAGTATATGGGTAGTCCCTTCAAAAGAAATTACCGCATCTAATCCGGAAGAAAATGGAGAATTGTTTGAACCTGCCGCTGACAAAATCTACAGGCATCCAACATTTTACATTTTACCAGATGAACTAACCCACATGTAGAATGAACCAAAAAATTTACAACTACCTCTTAATCCTTGCAGATAACCCATTGATTTTGGGACACAGGCTTTCTGAACTATGTGGACATGGCCCCAATCTTGAAACAGACATTGGTCTTACAAATATTTCTTTGGATTTGTTCGGACAAGTTAGAAATTACTTGCAATATGCAGCTGAAATTCAAGGACTTGGAAAGACAGAGGATGATTTAGCTTTTCTTAGGTACGAGCATGAATATAGAAATTACAGGTTAGTAGAACAACCCAATACCGATTTTGCCTGGGTAATTGCCCGGCAATATTTATTTGATGCATATCATTTACCTCTATTAAACCAGTTGGTAGGCAGTAAAGATTCTCAGATTGCAGCAATTGCTCAAAAATCGATTAAAGAGGTTCAATATCACCATCGTTTTTCCTCAGAATGGGTCAAAAGACTAGGTGATGGAACTGAAGAAAGTCACGGTAAAATTCAAAAAGCGGTTTCTATCTTATGGACTTATTGTGGAGGAATTTTTGAGGAAACGGAAGTAGAAAATGAGATGTCCCAACTTGGAATCGGAGCCAACCTTGATTTGGTAAAAGCAGATTTCCTCAGCGATACAAAATACATATTCAACGAAGCTGCACTTTCAGTTGAAGGTGTAGACTGGTCTCAGAAAGGAGGCAAATTAGGTGTACATTCAGAACATCTCGGATTTATTTTGGCTGATTTGCAATATATGCAAAGAACCTACCCACAGATGAACTGGTAAGCCAATATGAACCCGAACTCTACTTTAAACGTAATAAAGGAGATTCTGAAATCAGTTTCAGATCCTGAAATTCCTGTGTTAACCATTGAGGATTTGGGCATTATAAAGGAAATTGAAATTGAGAATAAAGAAGTAACCGTAACCATTACTCCTACATATTCTGGTTGTCCCGCCATGGATGTTATTGGCGATGATATTAAATCGGCACTTCAAAAAGCAGGCTATACGGGGAAAATTAAATTGGTTCTTTCTCCGGCCTGGACAACAGACTGGATTTCAGAATCAGGCAGGAAAAAAATGAAAGATTATGGCATTGCTCCACCCATGGATGCTTCCATGGATAAAAGGGCGCTACTTCATGGAGAAAGGATAGTTAAATGCACCCGATGTGGTTCAACAAACACCAAATTAATCAGTCAGTTTGGTTCTACTGCTTGTAAGGCTTTGTTCCAATGCCAGGATTGCCATGAGCCTTTTGATTATTTCAAGTGTCTGTGAACCAATTTGTTATTTAATGATTCAAAAATAATTTCAGACCAATCAATAATGGAAGAAACCATATTTTTTACAAAAACGAATGGCATAGGAAAAATTATTCTAAATCGACCTAAGTCTTACAATAGTTTCAATAGATCGATGGCTTTTGCTGTCCAGAAGGCACTCAGGGATTGCAATGAAGACCCGGAAATTCGCGTGGTAGTCATTTCTGGAGAAGGGAAGGCCTTTTGTGCAGGACAAGATCTCGTTGAGGTGACCAATCCTGAACTTCACCCGGGATTTAAAGCCATTTTAGAAGAACATTATGGCCCAATCATTCTAGCAATCAGAAATTTAGAAAAGCCAGTTTTGGCTGCGGTAAATGGCGTGGCCGCAGGTGCCGGGGCCAATATTGCTTTGGCTTGCGACATTGTTGTGGCAACTGAATCTGCAAATTTTATTCAGGCTTTTAGTGCCATTGGATTGATTCCAGACAGTGGAGGAACTTATTTTCTACCAAAACTAATTGGATTTCAAAAAGCTTTGGCCATTTCTATGTTGGGAGATAAAATTTCTGCCATTGAAGCTGAAAAAATGGGAATGATATACAAATCGATTCCAGACGAAGAATTCAGAAATTTTGTTGAGAATTTAACTGAAAACCTAAGAAATATGCCAACTTACGGATTGGCACTAACTAAAAAGGCTTTCAACGAGGGCTTAAATCATACCCTTGAACAACAATTGGAAGCCGAAACCAGGCTTCAGATAGAAGCCAGCGAATCAGAAGATTGCAAAGAAGGAATTCAGGCTTTTTTAGAAAAGAGAAAACCCGTTTTTAAAGGAAAATGAAAATAATTGGTATTTTAGGGGCTGGAACGATGGGAATCGGCATAGCCCAGGTTGCCGCCAGCTCAGGGGAAAAAGTAATCGTTTTTGACAGCTTCCCAGCCACACTTTCCCAGGTAAAAGGCAAAATTCAAAAATCGCTTTCCGGCTTGGTTGCAAAAGCTAAAGTCGCACAAACAGAGGCGGATGAAATTTTGGAAAGAATTTTTATTGCCAATGATTTAAATGACTTTTCTGAATGTGATTTGGTAATTGAGGCGATTATCGAAAACAAAGAAGCTAAATCTCTCATTTTTAGCCAACTCGAAAATCTGGTTTCTGACTCCTGCATTTTGGCCTCCAACACTTCGGCCCTTTCCATTTCCTCTTTGGCATCCTCATGTAAAAAGCCGCATAGATTTATCGGAATCCATTTTTTCAATCCGGCTCAGATTATGAAACTGGTTGAAATAATCCCAGCCATTCAAACCAATCCTGAGGTAGTTGAAAAAACCAACAAAACCATTCAAAACTGGGGAAAAACCACTGTGGTTGCCAAAGATACACCAGGCTTTATTGTCAACCGGGTTGCCAGACCCTTTTATGGGGAGGCACTTCGCATTTATGATGAAGGAATTGCAGATTTTTCCACCATTGATTGGGCCTTAAAAAAATTTGGTAGATTTCCAATGGGGCCATTCGAACTCATGGATTTTATAGGAAATGACATCAACTATACGGTTACTGAAACTGTTTTCCATTCCTTTTTTTGTGACCCAAGATATATGCCTTCTTTCACGCAGAAAAGACATTTCGAAGCAGGATATTTGGGAAGGAAGTCAGGAAAAGGCTTTTATTCTTATGAAAACGGGACAACCAGGCCAGAACCCAATGAGGATGAGATTTTGGGAAAAGAGATATTCACTCGTGTTTTGGCTATGCTGATAAATGAAGCTTCAGAAGCACTGCATTATGGAATTTCTTCTGCTCCTGAAATTGACCTGGCAATGACCAAAGGTGTGAATTATCCAAAAGGCTTATTAAAATGGGCTGATGAAATTGGGATAGAATCCATTGTAAACCAACTGGATGACCTGTTTTCCTCTTACCACGACCCAAGATACCGATGCTCTGTTTTGCTTAGGAAAATGGTAAATGAAGGAAGATCCTTCTTTTAGAAAGGACAGGTAATTTTTCTGAGTCGGGGTTTATTTGAAATTGGGTTTTCTTCGCTTGAATGGCTAAGTGTTTAGCTTGTATTTTTCCCATGGAAGAAGTTGTTCATTTGCTCAAATAGCTCGGGATGTTTCATTTTCAATAAGTCTGGCCTTTCAAAAAAATACTCGCCAGCAACAGCAAAAAACTCTGAAAGATTGGTTGCACCATAGCTGTCAATGTCAGAATTACCCGTCTTAATATGGCTAATCTTTTCCCGTATCAATTTTAACCAGGGCAAGGCATATTGTTTGTCCATCAGCACTTTAGGCAAGCCATCTATTGTTCCATCCGCAATGTCAACCATATGAATAAACTCATGAATGGCAGTATTGAACTTGTCGGTTTTATTATTAAATCCATCATAAAGAGCTTTTCTTGAAAGGGCCATTTTTCGCTCCATTTTTCCTGAACCTACCATGCCCAAAATATTGCTGTCGTGTGCATTGGTTTCAAAATCGACGTTAATGGAGTCTTTGAAAAGCATTACCTCATCCAAATCGTAAAAATGCCATTCCGGAAAATTAAAAATCGGGATGATGCCAGATGCAGCAACCAGGAGCCTATCAAGTTCAGTAAGTTCAAAACCAATCGGTGTAATCCTGATATTTTCTAAAAACCATTGAGTTTCGTTTCTAAATCTGATTTTTTCTTCTTCACCAAGCTTTTTGTAAAACTCAACCTCGGTGTTAAGAATCGAATCTGAAATCTGAGGGTGGCTGGTATTACGCTTTAGACTTCTGAATTCTTTTAAACTACGATAATTTCGGCCTCCACCTCCAATAAAGGTAAACAAGATGATTAACCCAATAAATAAAAACAAGAAAATGATTTCCAAACCCGACTTAATTAATCTTTTACAACAAGCCACAAAACAACTAAAATTTTTATTTTTTAATAAAGATTCTACTTGCAATGCCAACTCAATTTGAACCACTTTTGTGGCTCGAAAACAGAATGATTTAATCGATGGAAAAAAAATTCAGGCTTTTGGTTCATGGTGGAGCAGGAACTATTTTAAAATCATCAATGACGCCACAACTTGAAAAGGATTACAGGTCTGGTTTGGAATTGGCCTTAGCAGCAGGTTATCAAATTCTGGAAAAGGGCGGAAGCAGTTTATTGGCAGTTGAAGCATCTGTAAAAGTGCTGGAAGACAACCCTTTATTCAATGCTGGAAAAGGTGCGGTATTCACTCACGATAAGAAACACGAGCTTGATGCCTCAATAATGGATGGAAAAACATTGAAGGCGGGTGCAGTGGCCGGGGTTACTAATATCAAAAACCCAGTCAACCTGGCGATGAAAATTCTTAGAGAATCTGATTATGTGATGCTTTGTGGTGAAGGGGCAGAGAAATTTGCCGCCCAACACGGCGTAAAACAAGTGGAGTCATCCTATTATTTTACTGATTTCCGATATCAACAACTTCTTCAGATTATAGATACTGATAAATTTCAGTTGGACCACAACGTCAAACTCACAAAAGTTGGAGAAGACAATAAAAAATTTGGAACCGTCGGAGCAGTAGCATTGGACATGGACGGAAATCTGGCTGCCGCAACTTCAACCGGTGGACTCACCAATAAAAGGTTTGGTAGAATTGGCGACTCCCCAATTATTGGCGCTGGCACTTATGCCAACAATGCCACTTGTGCAGTATCCTGTACCGGCCAAGGAGAAACTTTTATTAGAAATGTGGTCGCCTATGATATTTCTTGTCTGATGGAATACAAAGGATTAAATTTAGCGGAAGCCTGCAGATTTGTTGTTAACAAGCTTAACCAGCAAGATCCCGAATGTGGAGGATTAATTGCGATTGACAAATCCGGAGAAATTTGCTTTGAATTTAATACCCCGGGAATGTACAGAGGGCTGATTTTAGAAAATGGCATTTCCGAAACTTTTATTTATTCGTAAAAACGGATTTTATCAATTAATTTTATCTCATAAATTTATCTCATAAAATTGATAAGATAATTTTCCATTTTTATACCACATTTGCCTTTTGATATTAAGACAATTTGGATTGCATTTTATATTGACCAATGATTGAAAAAACCGCTGTTACTTATTCTTGTGTAATTGTAGAAGACGATGATGCTTCAAGATTAATCCTTGAAAACTATATTAGTAGAATTGATTTTCTTGTCTTGAAAGCTTCTCTTCAAAGTGGAAAAGAAGGATTTAACTTTCTCATTAATAATCCGGATGTTGACATTCTTCTTCTGGATATTAATATGCCTGAGATGAGCGGAATTGAATTAATGAAATCAATTCCAAATTTACCGGAAACCATTTTAATTACCACAGAATCAGGTTATGCAGTTGAGGCTTTTGATTTAAAAGCCCTCGATTACCTCGTAAAACCGGTTCAATTTGAAAGATTTGCCAAGTCCATTCACAGGGCAATTGATACAATTTATTTCACAAAGCGCCAGGCAAGCCAAAATGAAGATCTGAAAGAAATCTACGTTAAGTCAAATTCGAAATTCTACAAACTATCTTATCAGGATATTTATTTTATCGAAGCTTTGGCAGATTATGTTTTGGTGTATACCGAAAACACCCGATATATTGTTTATAGCACAATGAAGGCCATAGAGGAAAAATTAAAAGGCAGTACCTTCATTCGGGTCCATCGGTCTTATATTGTAAACATGAGAAAAATTCAATTTATTGAAGGGAATACTCTGATTATTAATGCCAAGCATATTCCTATTTCAAAAACTTATCAAGACAGTCTTTTTCAAAGGCTTAACTTTCTATAGAACTTGAAGGGGACCTGGTTTAGTTTTGAATTAAACCAGATTCAAACTTCAGGAAAAAAATAAATGACAATTTGGTTTAAGGAAATTGGTTATCCTTCAAATCTGTTTTTTCAACAACATTTACTTGCTGAAAATCATGAATTCCTTAAACCTGTTTTTGAGTTTGCTAATTTTTATTTTTCCGGGAAAGATACCTTTGAAGTAAAAACTTCGGGATCTACGGGTACTCCATCTAAAATATTACTGCACCGAAATCAAATTGAAACCAGTGCCCGGACCAGCATTGATTTCTTTGGTCTTGATAAAAATGAAGTTGGCTTAATTCTTTGCATTCCCGCCAATCATATTGGTGGAATTATGGTTTTAGCCCGGTCATTTCTGGCTGGTATTGACCTGTGGATTGTAGAACCCTCTTCGAATGGGCTGCCTGAAAACTCAGAATTACTTACTAAAAAAAAGTGGTTCATATCTATGGTGCCCAGACAATTAGACGCTGTTGTTGAAAATAATAAAATCAATAGGCACTCGAAAAACTGGAAGGGAATTCTGGTCGGTGGAGCTGAAATTTCAAAAAAAACCCAGGGTAAAATTCAGGCATTGAATTGCCCTGTTTTTCAATCGTATGGAATGACTGAGACAGCCTCGCACATTGCCATTAAAAACCATTATATACCCAACCAAAATCTTAAACCTGAAGAAATCCCCTTTCAAATTTTACCTGGAATTCAAATAAAAACAGAAGAAAACGGTTGTTTGGCTATCCTTGGGAAGGTGACACAAAATGTATGGCTCCAAACAAAAGATACTGTAAATCTGGTCAGTGAGAATTCATTTTTCTTAGCAGGCAGAATGGATGAAATCATAAATTCTGATGGGCTGAAAATCAATCCGGAATCAGTTAAAACTATAATATTCAATTATTTGCCTTGGAAATCAATTAACTTTGAATTGGTAGGCATTCATAATTCAGTTTTCGGAGAAGTTCTGGTTATGGTCTTTGAAAGCAATAAGACAAATATTCCGGATGGAGAAGGTTTCTGGTCAGAATTTATGGCAAATATCAGGCAAAATGAAGACCCTAAAATTTTGCCAAAAGCCATCTATGAAATAGAAAAAATACCGGTTACAGCCTCTTTAAAAGTAGATAAACCAGCCTTAAAAACTCTAATAGAAAAAATATTACCCATTTGGAAGAAACAATTTTAACCCCAATAAAAAGATGAAGGAATTAACCATTTATTACCAGACCGATATTGACGTTCCGCCTCCCCACTCCTTTTCTGTAAAGGCCGAGCTAAAACCTTTTGGAGCAAATGAACTTGGCATTTATCTGGAACAAATATTCACCGAAAGGGATGAAATACCAAAGGAAGAAATTGAGGCCGAAGGATTTTCTATGGATGATGATCTTATCTGGGAGGGTAATCTCTCCAAAAACTGGCTTCAGGAATTGAATAAAATGGTCATAGCAACCACTGATTTTCCGGAAGAAAATGAGTCAAGAATTAAAATTTCGGCAACCTCAGGGGAAATCCCCAAATCACCTGCCAATCCTGAAGTTTGGATCTCTTTTACCGAGCAATTGGTTCAGGCCTGTTTAGAAGAATCAGGAAAAGAGCAACCTATGGAATTGGTTCTCGGCCGATTGGAAAAAAATAATTTTTTTGAGCAGGCAAGGGTGATTTGGAGTTTTGCCAACCGGACAGTTGAAGCGGAGTTGTTGTCAAACGAAAAAATTGGGTTCTCAGAAGAAGATTGGCTGAGTTCTCAAAACGAAGTTAAAATCTGGGTAGAAAGAGAAGCAACCCATCAGGATTTATACCAATTGCCGAAAAGCAAAGGCTGGTTTTGGTTGTTAAATGGTGAAATATGGATTCCCTATCAGAAAAACCTGAACGGAAAAATCTGGAATTGGATATCTGAAAGAGTAAAACTATAGAAATCAATTATATGAAATCAGCCTTAGCCATTATCCCGGCCAGATATGCAAGTACCCGATTTCCAGGCAAGCCCCTTGTTAAAATTGGAGGCAAAACCATGATTCAGCGGGTTTTTGAGCAAACCAAAAAGGCAGGAAACATTGAACGGGTTGTGGTTGCCACGGATGACGATAGGATTGCAGGTGAAGTTTATTCTTTTGGTGGAGAGGTAGTTATGACTTCGGTTTCATGTGTTTCCGGAACAGACCGCTGTGCCGAAGCATTTGAAAAAAGCCAATCAGATGCTCAAATCATTATCAATGTTCAGGGGGATGAACCCTTTATTGACCCCAGGCAAATTGAGGAACTGGTTGCCTTGATGAACAAAACCCATGCTGATATTGGAACCTTGTGTCAGAAAACTGTAAGTGAGGAAGCCATTTTCAATCCCAATGTGGTGAAACTGGTGAAATCCACCACGGGTAAAGCCCTGTATTTCAGCAGAAGTACAATACCTTTTGTGAGAGGCGAAAATGAAAAACTCTGGAAGGAAAAGGCCCCCTATTTCCGACATTTGGGAATGTATGCCTATACTTCAAAGGTATTATTGGAAATAAGTAAACTGCCACCGGGGCAACTTGAGCTGGCTGAAAATCTTGAACAACTGCGTTGGCTGGAAGCTGGATACAACATTTATGTGGCTGAAAATGAATTAGAAACCATTGGTATAGATTCTCCAGAGGATTTATTGCTGGCAGAAGAATTTCTGAGGAAAAGCAAAGATTTCCAATAATTCAATTTCATGCCAATCACATTTTTCCTATGTTTGCAGTCCGAAATGGTTCCGTAGTTCAATTGGATAGAATATCAGATTTCGGCTCTGAGGGTTGGGAGTTCGAGTCTCTCCGGGATCACCCAGTAAAAAAGGCCGCTTTGCAAAAGGCGGCTTTTTTTGTTTTAAAAAACAGAGTAAAATTAAGCCCAAAATAAAGTTTAAAAAATCTGACAACACCTTGGATGCATATGGTTCGGGCATTACAAAAAATATTTAAGATTACCCAACTATGCTTGCCTTAAGGTTATCATGATATAATTTTTCGTGTATATTGGACCCTCAAAGATAAAAGAGCAATAAAGGCTCAAGTAACTGGCTTTAAATGTTGTATATTATTAATTTATCTGTTATTTATAAAATGCTTTCTTTAATCTCAACTCCCCAAACAAAAGCAATAATTTCATTCCCGGGAATAATTATTCTGTTTTTTTTCCTGAGTAGCAATATGACTTTAGCCAAGCAGAGTTCATTTCTGAAAGAAATCAAATTGAGCACAAGTTTAAATTTAGGATCTAGTTTCTATTTAGGAACTCATAAAAATGCAAATGTTATTCCAAATGGATCTGCCGCATTTTTTGGTTCAGCAACAAAACAGTTTTCAACAAAATGGTCAGGTGGGCTTAGCTTAGGTTTTGATGCAGATTATCAGTCCATAAGAAGCAACTCTAGTCTCTATCAATTGAATTACACCAGGAAAATGGTCTTCCTGAGTTATGGTTTTTTAGGAAATTTTAGATTCAAGGAAAATTCTAAATGGATTTTTGCTAATGGCATTATTGTTAGACAATTGATTTCTGGTTCACTAATAAAATCCGGATTTGAACTGAACAAAACCGATCTTTCAAATGAAGAGCTTTATTTAAAGCCTTTTAGAAGATTTACACCTGGTTTACAAGTTGGTGTCTACAGAAGCCTTTCCAGAGAAGGCTATCCACAACTTTTACTTGGAGTTATTACAATGTTTTCTATTGCCTCTTCTGATTTCAAATATCAACCGGGTACTTTAAATCAACTTCAATTATCCCTAAAATTAAACACATGAAAATAAAGACAATTGTTCTGTTCGGTTTTATTATGCTATCTTCTTGTAAATTAGAGCTTTTCAATAGTGAATTTGAGGAAGTTGGCAAAATAAATGGCAACTTGATTTTAGAAGAGACCGGACAACCCATACCGGGAGTGATGGTAGTTACAACTACCTACGCTGGTGGAGGATTGTTCCTTCAAAGCTCTGGCAAGACTGACCGTCAGGTTTCATACACCGATGAAAATGGAAATTTTCAAATTCCAAAAATGAAGCTTGGCAGTTCTTATAATGATTTTAGTTTTCAGCTTGATACAGCAAATTTCAAGAAATACATCATTACAACTTCAGGAAACCTAAATGGAGGAAAACAGCTTACAAATGAATACCTTGCAATTAAAGGAACAATATTAAAATTAAAGCTGATTTTTGACACCTCAACCTACTATTTTAATCGCAATAATTATATTCAATCACTTTCAACAAATAGCTTAAACTTTAATTCTAACTTATATCTTCATGCCCTGGAGTACCATTCAAGGCAATACGAGATTATTAATTGGTATCCCAAACTACAAAAAGAAATTCCAATTGACTACTATAACAAAAAAACAAGAGAATCGGGAAGTACAATTATAGAGCCCAAAAACATGGATTTCTCCAGGCATAAAGATACTTGCTATGCAGATGCTTTTTTTAATTGAATTCAAATCCCTCAAATTAAACTCTAGTTTCACACCTTCATTTCCGTCTTCAAATTCAAGCCTCTATTTTTTGATAATCAAGCTTAAATTATTGTTCTTAAAACATCGCTTTTCAGGATTCCCGATTTATCGGGAGCCCGCCAGGCTGCCCAAAAAATCTTTACATTGCATCCTCAATTGGAAGTGAATTTCAAATCGGTTTTTAAACTGGTTTTGAATTTTAACTTCTGAGTTTTAAATTTTCCAAATGCCTCAATTCTCTCATCTTCACTGTCATACGCAATTTTCGCTCCTTGATGGTGCTGCCAATATTGGCGATATGCTCAAAAAAGCGGCCGATGACGGCCAACTTGCCTGCGCCATTACAGACCATGGCAATATGTTTGGCGTGTTTCAGTTTGTGAATGAGGCCAATAAACAAGGCGTAAAACCGATTGTGGGTTGCGAATTTTATGTGGTCGAGGACATGAACCGCAAGAAATTTACCAAGCAGGAAAAGGATGACAGGTACCATCAGTTGCTGGTGGCCAAAAATGCGGAAGGCTATAAAAATCTGTCGAAACTTTGCTCTCTGGGCTGGATAGATGGAAAATATGGCGTTTATCCCCGGATTGACAAAAAGCTGATTGAAAAATACCATGAAGGATTAATAGCAACTACTTGTTGTATTGGGGCTTACGTGCCTCAAATGATACTTCAGAAAAGTGAAGAGGAGGCCGAAAAAGAGTTTCAGTGGTGGCTCAATCTATTTGGAGATGACTATTTTATTGAACTCCAACGCCACAACATGAAGGAGCAGGATGTGGTAAATAAAATTCTGATAAAGTGGAGTCGAAAGTATAAAGTGCCCATTATTTGCTCCAACGATAGCCACTATACCAACCAAAAGGACTACAATGCACATGATATCCTGCTTTGCATCAACACGGGAGAAAAGCAAAGCACGCCAGGCTTTGATGATTTTGTGCATGAGGATGCGATTGTAAAAAACCGACGTTTTAAGTTCCCTAACGACCAGTTTTATTTCAAAACCAAGGCGGAAATGGAAAAGGTGTTTTCTGACATTCCGGAGGCTTTGGAAAACACGCAGATGGTGGTGGACAAAGTGGAAAAACTGGAATTGAAGCGGGATATTTTGCTTCCCAATTTTCCTGTGCCAACAGGCTTTGATGACCAATGGGAATACCTCAAACACCTTACTTTTGAAGGGGCCTTGAAACGATATGGGGAAATAACAGAAGAGGTACGTGAGCGACTTGATTTTGAATTATTTACGGTTAAAACAATGGGCTTTTCGGGTTACTTTCTCATTGTTGCAGATTTTATAAAAGCTGGTCGGAATCTTGGCGTTTCCATTGGGCCAGGGAGAGGTTCAGCAGCGGGTTCGGCTATTGCCTATTGTGTGGGTATAACCAACATTGACCCCATCAAATACAAGCTCCTTTTTGAGCGGTTTCTGAACCCGGACAGGAAGTCAATGCCAGATATTGATACTGATTTTGAGGATGATGGCCGGCAGAAAGTGCTCGATTATGTGGTTGAAAAGTATGGCAAATACCAGGTGGCACAAATTGTAACTTATGGTACCATGGCTGCCAAAACCTCCATAAAAGATGTTGCACGTGTGCTTGATTTGCCTTTAGACCAAGCAAATGGACTTACAAAATTGATTCCTGAGAAAATTGGCGTTACCCTAAACAGACTTTTATTGGCTCCATTGAAGGGTGAAAAAAGTCTGGAGGAAAAAGAGGAACTGAATACCGAAGATATGATGCTCGTAAATCAGTTGAGAGAAATTTATACCTCCAAAACTGACCCAAGAGGCAAAGTACTTACTGAGGCCATTATTTTGGAAGGTTCTGTCCGAAATACCGGAGTTCACGCCTCAGCTGTTATCATTGCGCCTTCCGACCTTACAGAACTTATGCCCATAGCCACGGCCAAAGATTCTGAATTTTTACTTACACAATTTGAAGGTACCGTTATTGAGGATGCCGGGGTTATCAAAATGGACTTTTTGGGCCTCAAAACCCTCACCATCATAAAAAACTGTCTCAAGCTTATCAAGCAAAACCACAATCTGGAGTTTGATATGGATAATGTAGACCTTTCGGACCAGAAAACTTTTGAACTATTTCAAAGAGGTGAGTTAAATGGTGTATTTCAGTTTGAAAGTGTGGGTATGCAGAAATACATGAAGGATCTCAAACCCACTAAATTTGAAGACCTTATAGCCATGAACGCACTGTACCGCCCAGGGCCTTTGGAGTATATTCCCAATTTTGTGAAGCGAAAAAATGGTCAGGAAGCAATTAGCTACGATTTGCCGGAAATGGCTGAAATATTGGAAGAAACCTATGGCATTACTGTCTATCAGGAACAGGTGATGCTGCTTTCGCAGCGCCTGGCTGATTTTTCGAAAGGAGATGCCGATGTACTGCGAAAAGCAATGGGTAAAAAAGACAGAAAAACACTGGACAAACTAAAGCCCATGTTTATGGAAAAGGCGGTAGCGAAAGGCCATCCCCAGGATAAACTGAATAAAATCTGGGTGGATTGGGAAGCATTTGCTGCCTATGCTTTTAATAAAAGCCATGCCACTTGCTATGCGTTTGTAGCCTTCCAGACAGCCTGGCTCAAAGCACATTATCCCGCAGAATATATGGCTGCCAACCTTACCAATGAAAAGGCCAATATAGACAAGGTGAAGTACTACATGGAAGAGTGCAACCGCATGGGCATCAAAGTTTTGGGCCCAGATGTAAATGAGTCTTTTGCAGATTTCACACCAAATATGGAGGGGCAGATTCGATTTGGCCTGGCGGGAATCAAAGGAGTTGGAGAGGCGGCAGTGGAAGGATTGGTAAAAGACAGGCAGGAAAAAGGAATTTATACAGGTCTTTGGCAATTTGCAGAGCGGGTTAGCCAACGCAGCATCAATAAAAAAACCCTGGAATCGCTGGCAGCTGCAGGTGCTTTTGACGGATTTAAGGAAAATGGATTGCACAGAGGCCATTTCTTTGTAGAGGGAGAGGACAACCTGATTGAAAAAATGATTCGCTTCGGAAATGCCAAAGCCAGTCAGACGAATTCTGCACAAACTTCACTTTTTGGAAGTTCTGGTTTTTCAGCTCAGGTGGCGGAGCCTAAAATTCCGGTAATTCCGGAAATGATAGCCATGGAAGCCCTTCAAAGAGAGTATGATGTGGTTGGATTTTACATTTCCGGCCATCCGCTTGATCCATTCAAAAAGGACATAGAAACTTTTTGTACAGTTGCTGCTGCGGACATCGAAGCAAAACCCGGAAGGGAAATCCGCTTTGCGGGCATGGTGACCAACCGAATCCAGAAAATTGCCAAAAACGGAAATCCATATTGCAGGTTTGCTATCACAGATTATTCGGGGCAATACGAAATAGCGCTATTTGGAAAGGACTACCAGAAATATGAAAGCTTTGGAAAGGAAGGTCAGTTTATATTTGTAAAAGGTGAATTCAGACCTCGGTTTGGCAACGAAAATGAGTTCATGTTCAATGTTTTGGACATGATGTTGCTGGAAGAAGTAAGATCCAAATTCTTAAAAGGTCTGGAAGTGAAAATTCCGATTGAGCTGCTGGACAGCATCAATCTGGACCTTTTGGAATCGGTTTTAAAAAAGCACCAGGGAAAACAAAGCATCCGTTTCCGGTTCATTGACCAGGCTGAAACCATTGAAGCCGATGCCTTCAGCCGAAAAATGATGGTGAATCCGAGTGATGATTTTTTGAAGGCGATGAAAGAGGAAGTAGGATTGGAGGTATCGCTGCTTTAAAAAAAGGATCTATTTGATTTAAACTAATTGAGTCCTTCTATTCGTAAATCACAATTGGTTGAAAACAAAGGAATGAAAAATAAAGATATTCATTTGGCAGAAAGTATAATTGAAGAAAATGAAGACCTGATAGAACAAAAATGGAAAGCTTACTTCAAACGTTGAAACCTTCGGGACTTAAAGCTGAAAAAGTCTGGTTTCAGGATGGTTATATTTTTGTAAAAATGAATGATCAGCGGATTTTCGGCCACCCCTTATCATGGTATCCCATACTTGAAAATGGCACCGATACCCAGCGTCAATCATTTGAATTGTGGAATGAAGGCAAATGGCTACATTGGGAAGAGTTAAATGAAGACCTTTCTACGGAAGGATTTTTAAGTTTTGTTAAACCATAAAAGAAGGTTTTAGCACTATCTAAAAGAAAATCCAAGTGACGATTTTTGAAGGCGATGAAGGAAGAAGTAGGGTTGGATGTGGCCTTATTGTAATGTGAAAAATCAACTTTTGCGCTAATTTTTCTACTCCTGCACCTTAAAATATTTTCAAATCGTTGTTGGCTTTAAGCCTGATGACATGTAAAAAATCAAGCAAAAGCAACACCGGATAGGTTGGGTCCAATTCGAACCATCGAATTCCAAAGTTGGGCCTTCCTCCAAATTTATGGTGGTTGTTATGGTAGCTTTCTCCCATCATTAAAAAATCTAATGGCAAAAGATTTCTGGCTGTATCATTTACCTTGAAATTGACATATCCAAACTTGTGGGCAAACCAATTGATGATGGCACCGTGAACCGGCCCCATCAAATAGTGAATTGGCAAAAGCAAAAACTGCCACCAAGCTGTCGCAAACTGAATGTAGAAAAGAGTATACAAGGTTCCCCATAATACCCTCGAGAACCATTGGTCACCAAGCCATTCAATGGGCCTCCAATCAGGAACATTTTTTAGAAATTTAGCTTCAATATTGGCTCTGTTGTTCAAAATATCATTGTATATATTTTTTGTTTTCCACATCATATCCAGCAAGTTTTTTGAATAAGAAGGTGAGTGCGGATCTTTTTCAGTGTCTGCAAAAGCATGATGCAAACGATGCATGACACCGTACGCTTTTGGACTCAGGAAAGATGAACCTTGAAAAATATAGGTGCATATATAAAAGAACTTCTCCCAGGTTTTGTGCATCGTAAACATGGCATGGGCAGCATAGCGGTGCAGAAAAAATGTTTGGGCAAAAAGACTTAAATACCAATGTGCTAAAAAGAAAATTAATATATACATGGTTGAATAAATTCTGCTGCGTAAATACCTGCTTAAATTCTGGTTATGAACAATTTATAAAATTACCAGCTCTTATAATCCTGCCTGTTGAGTTCCCTCCTTTACTCCTTGAGGGGCTTTAGGATTTGCAGGAGTTGTCCCTTTCAAGGTTATGACATAACTGGAAACCAATTGTATTTGAAGCGGATTGAGTTGCTTTTTCCAGGCAATCATACCTTTTTCAGGGACCCCTTCAGAAACGGTATGAAAAATGTTTTTTATACCAGCACCATGCAAATAATAATCATCTGTCAGATTTGGACCAACTTTTCCCTCCCCTCCGGAACTATGGCATGCCACACAATTATTGTCATAGATTTGTTTGCCCTCCAGAATTTGGTCCTTTTTGGTAACAAGAGTCACATTGCTTTCATTTACTGAATTGGCAAACTTTTTCAAATAAATTTCCCTAACAATTTCTGCATCCTTAACCTGGGCTGCATATTCATTCTCCATAATTTTTCCATCGCCTAGACCATGGTAAACCACCCAATAAATGGCGCCAAACAAAATGGTGGAATAAAACAAAAACATAAACCAGGGCGGGGTTGGATTATCGAGCTCCTCGATTCCATCATAGGAATGAGCCATAACTAGTTTTTCCTCAAGCGCCAGGGGTCTGAGTTGAAAAAGTTTGCTCCATAAATCCTGTTCTTCATAAAGTTCTTCTTCCTCAGTTCTTTGGATCAAAGGATTCAGGGTATTTTTTAACTTTATCAACAAAAGGACCAAAACAAAGACCAACAATACTGTAAATCCAAGGACGACCAAAGCAGCACCAGTCAACATTTCATTTTCAGTTAATGCGCTTTCTTTGGCAATATCCTGGCCTATTCCAGAAAAAGGAAATGCCAATATCAAAAATAAACCGAACACCTTTTTCATGACCTTCCTAATTAATTGTTATTATTGATTTCATTTATATTCTGATTCAAAGGAAGTTGCGCCATTTCCTCAAATTTTTCTTTATCCCCGGTTAGAAGATAAAGACCAACACCAAAAAAGAATACCAAAAAAATCATCAGTGAGCCAATCATGTAAAAATCGGCCCCTGGAACCTGTTGAAGAAATTGCCTGAACATAATGAAATACGAATTTTAAGTTATCTGATTTTTTAAATAATTACTTTACACTGGCTTCTGCATTGGCCTTTTTTATGTCGGTACCTAGTCTTTGAAGATAGGCAATCATCGCTACAATTTCCTTGTCGGGAAGTACATTAACCCCTTCAGTTTTCAATGATGAGGAAATCACTTTTGCCTGCTCATTGGCATCGTTCAAGGCCAGGTCTTCAAATCCCGGCTCATATGGCACACCAACGGAACGAAGCGCATTGATTTTGGCTTTTAAATCTGACTGGTCTAAAGTATTGGTAATCAACCAGGGATATGCAGGCATGATAGAGCCGGGAGACATGGTTGAAGGTTCATTCATGTGGTGGAAATGCCATGAGTTCGGATACTTTCCACCCTGTCGGTGCAGATCAGGGCCTGTCCTTTTTGAACCCCATAAAAAAGGATGATCATAGGCAAATTCCCCCATTTTGGAATAATCTCCATAACGCTCTGTTTCTGACCGAAAAGGCCTTACCAATTGGCTATGGCAACCAACACAACCTTCCCGGATATACAAATCTCTGCCCGCAAGCTCTAAGGGAGAATAGGGTTTTACTGCTTCTATTCCAGCCTCGGTGTTGTTGATTAAGAAGGTAGGGATTAACTCTGCTGCTGTACCAATTAATATTACCAATAGGCTTAGGATAAGCATTTGAATTGGTCTTCTTTCAATAACCCTGTGCCAGCCTAAAGATTCACCGGTAGGCACAAAATTTGGTGCCAAGGCTGGTGCACTTGCATTTTCTTCTCTTAGTAAACTGCCTGCAAGCATGGTCCTGACAATATTTACTGTCATCACAATTACACCGGCCAGATAGAAAGTTCCCCCAATAGCTCTCATCAGGTGTAATGGAATAATCTGAATGGTGGTTTCAAGGAAATTTGGATACTTTAAAACACCTTCTTCACCAAATTCTTTCCACATCAAACCTTGGGTAAACCCTGAAAAATACATCGGAATGGCATAGAAAAGGATTCCCAGGGTCCCCAACCAAAAGTGTACAGACATCATTTTTTTAGAATATAATTCCGTTCTGTAAATTTTGGGGATGATATAATAGAGCATGGCAAAAGTTAGAAAACCATTCCATCCCAATGCGCCTACGTGCACATGAGCCACAATCCAATCTGTGAAGTGCGCTATGGCATTAACATTTCTAAGAGACAACAATGGTCCTTCAAGGGTAGCCATGCCATAGCATGTGATACCTACCACCATAAACTTCAAAATATCATCTTGCCTTACTTTATCCCATGCGCCTCTTAGGGTTAATAAACCATTGATCATACCACCCCAACTCGGCGCAATAAGCATTATTGAAAATACGGTTCCCAAAGATTGAGCCCAATCTGGTAATGTGCTATACAATAAATGGTGAGGCCCTGCCCAGATATAAATAAATATCAAAGCCCAGAAATGGAGTATGCTTAACCGGTAAGAATAGACCGGCCGATTCGACATTTTGGGTAAATAATAATACATTAACCCAAGAAATGGTGTCGTGAGAAAGAATGCTACCGCATTGTGACCATACCACCATTGAACCAACGCATCCTGAACACCTGCATAAAAAGAATAGCTTTTAAGAAAGCTGACAGGCATTTCAAAAGAGTTTACAATGTGTAAAACTGCTACAGTAACGAAAGTGGCGATGTAAAACCAGATGGCTACATAAAGGTGTCTTTCCCGTCTTTTAATTATGGTTCCAAAAAGATTGACACCAAATGCCACCCAGATCAAGGTGATGGCAATATCTATCGGCCACTCTAATTCAGCATATTCTTTTGAGGTTGTATAACCGAGAGGTAAGGAAAGAGCTGCAGATAAAATTATCAATTGCCAGCCCCAAAAATGGATTTGAGAAAGGGCATTGCTGAACATTCGGGTCTTGCAAAGTCTTTGAAGAGAATGGTAAATACCCATAAAAATTGCATTTCCGACAAATGCAAAAATTACCGCGTTGGTGTGCAACGGCCTGATTCTACCAAATGAAGTGTAGGGTATCCCAAAATTAAGGGCAGGAAAAACCAATTGAAATGCAACCAATAAGCCAACTGTCATCCCAATAATTCCAAAAATAATTGTCGCAAGACCAAAGTTTCTGACAATTGTATTGTCATAAGTAAAGGTCTCTATTTCATTGCTTTCTAAATGGTTCATAACAAAATCGAATTTCGTTTATTGATGATTGGTTCCGGATTTCTATTTCTTAGTTTTCAAATTCAACTTCTTCAGTGGAGTCTACTATTCTCATTCCTGGTGTGCATGTATCGTCAAATTGGCCGGTATTGAAAGCCCAGAAAAAACCAATAAGAAATGCGGTTCCAACCAAAAGACTAATGCCGATGAGCAAGAAAATAATGTTCATACTTTGGAATAATTAAAAATTGTGAGGCAAATCATGTAAATTACATGGCTGAGCTTTATGAGAAATCTTAGCTTGAAGGCTGATACAAATCAGATTTGAGCTTAAGAGAATATATTTTGGTGCGTTTAAATAAATGATTCTTACCTTTATCGGGTAATCAGTATTAAAAGAAATATCCAATAAAATTTAAGCTTAAGCCTGACCAAAGCAGACACAGAATGAAAGAAAAATCATTTCAAATATTGCTTTCAAAAGATGACAAAAGAAATGATAGTCAGGCGTCTGAGTATCTTGATAATCAAACCAAAAACCTCGGCCTGCCTATTGCTTCTCAAAGAAAAATATTCAGAATTGGGATGGAACTATACCAGAATCTGGTAAGCCACCGGCATCCAAATCACTTAGGTCTGTTGAGGATAACTGTTGATTCCTCTGATAAAGTGAGAATAGTTTCAATCAATTTTTGCAGAAAAGAAAAACTCGATCTGGCTGAAAAAAAATTTTTTAGCTTAAGAGACTCTAAAGATGCCAGAATAAACTTTATGAGGAAATTGGTTGAAAAAACTGATTCAAATGGCAAAAATCAAGGAGACTTTGGTCTGGATTTTTGTTTTAGGTATTCAAAGGAAAAGTATTTTAAAAAATTTACACGGTCAAATTCGCCAGATATTATTTACCTAGCATTCTCGTTTCCGATTGATGAATAGATTAATTATTGAACCAAGCTTTAAAACTCCGGCAATAGATTTTGATGGAGAAACTGGCATTTTATCTATAAGAGGCCGGGTTTTTCCAGAAAATCCATTTCAATATTTTAGCCCTTTAACTGCATGGCTAACAGACTATTCAAGTCTTCCTTCAAAGGAAACAATCTTGATTTTTTCATTAAGTTATTTCAATTCTACAGCGAACGAATATCTGTTCCGATGTGCAAAAATGATTGAATCCCTTGTAAGCCAAGGTCATAACGGAAAAATTGTATGGGAGTTTGAGTCTGACGATGACGATATGAAGCAAATTGGGGAAGATTTCAAAGAACTTTTAAAAATTAAATTTGATTTAAAGGCAATTAATTGATTTTTCATATATTTGCGGCCCTTATTAAAAACACTGCTTGAGAGACGAGATAAGCAACAGAGTCAATGGCCGTATAACTGCCAAAGAAGTACGGGTAACAGGAGAAAACGTAGAAATCGGAATCTACCCTATTGAAGTAGCCCTTGACATGGCTGCAGACCAGGGACTTGATTTGGTAGAAATAGCCCCTGGAGCAAGCCCACCTGTTTGTCGGATTGTCGATTTCTCAAAGTTCAAATACGAGCAGAAAAAGAAAAATAAGGAGCTGAAAGCGAAAGCGGTTAAAGTTGTCCTCAAAGAAATTAGATTTGGTCCAAACACCAATGAACATGATTTTGATTTCAAAGTTAAACACGCCAAAGCCTTTCTTGCTGAAGGTGCAAAGATTAAAGCTTATGTACATTTTGTAGGACGCTCCATTGTATTTTCTGACCGTGGAAGAGACTTGCTGGCGAGGTTTACCGCTGCCCTTACCGAAGACGGAAAGGTAGAAATGGAACCAAAACTGGAAGGAAAAAGAATGTTTTTAATTATGGCTCCGAAACCGAAAAAATAAAAAAAATGCCGAAGTTAAAATCGAAATCAGGCGTAAAAAAGCGCTTCGCCCTCACCGCCACCGGCAAGGTGAAAAGAAAGCACGCCTTCAAGAGTCATATCTTGACAAAAAAGTCAACGAAACGTAAAAGAGCGTTGACGCACACAGGTTTAGTATCCGCTTCTGAAGCGGCCAACATTAAAAAAATGCTTTAAGTCATGCCTAGATCAGTAAATCACGTAGCCTCCAAAGCGAGAAGAAAGAAAATTCTGAAATTGGCCAAAGGGTATTTTGGTCGCAGAAAAAATGTTTGGACTGTAGCAAAAAATGCAGTTGAAAAAGGATTGGTATACGCCTACAGGGATAGGAAAGCCAACAAAAGAGAATTCCGTGCCCTTTGGATTCAAAGGATCAATGCAGCAGCAAGACAAAACGGAATGTCTTACTCCAAATTTATTGGTGACCTCAAAAAGAGAAATATTGTATTAGACCGAAAGGTTCTTGCATATCTTGCATTTGAAAAACCAGAAGATTTCAAAAAATTGTTTGCCTGATTTTGATTAGGACTATTTTTTCAACAAAAGGGGCTTTTAGCCTCTTTTTTTTTATTTTGGTGCTCCATTCAAATGCCCAACAGATTTTCTGGAAGGGAAAGGAGTTAAAATCTGCTGATCATAAAACCATTGATGGTGAAATAGAACTGCGCAATCCCGAGGATACAATTAAGGCCCGTCATGCGGATATTTATCAAAATCCTAAAAGGGCCATTTTAAAAGGAGATTTCACTTTAAGAAGTAACGGCATGGTGGTTACTGGTGATTCTGGTATTTATTATCCATCCAAAAAGTTGGCCAATGTAATTGGAAATGCGGTGATAAATAGTGCAGAAGGTGCAATCAAGTCAAATGCATTTATGTATGATATGAATACCAAAATTCTTACCTCCAATTCATTTACAAGTGGAACAGCAAACGGAATTCGGTTCAAATCTGATAGATGCATAATTTTCTCTGGTAGTAGAAATTTAAGATTAATTGGACATGCTGAGTGGGAAAACGATACGGTTAAAGGAATAGCTGATACCATTTATCTGGATAAATCTACCAACTTGCTCAAAATGAGTAAGAAAGCAAGAATCATTTTCAAAAAGAAAAATGATGAAATCGCTGGCAAAATGATTGAGATCGACTTAAAAACGAATAAAATTTCCAGAAGTGCCGGCACCCAGGTAACCAGAAAAGACGTCAAGATTAAAGCAAAAGAAATTATTCCAACTGGTGATGATTACTTGTTAAAAGGAGATGTTGAAATTGCGTCTACCGATTCTGCCATCATTTCATCCGGGCAAAAAGCCGTTCTAGGTAAAAAGGCCATGGATATGGAGGGTAGCACCAAAACCAGAATTATGGACAAGGAAAAAAAGGAGCTGTTTATCTATTCGCCTTTTCTTACTTCCAGAAAAGAGGATTCAGTTGAAAGATATAATTTCTTCCATAAAATAAACATCAGGGGACAATTTGATGGATATGGCGATTCATTGTCTATTATAAAAACACCAAAAAGTAAAGAAATATTCCTGGTTCGTAATGCCCATATTCAAAACGATTCTATGTATATAGAGGCTGATACAATTGAAATTTATAAAGATTCTCTGGTAGAAATTATACGGGCAAAAAGGAATTCAATGATGGTTATGATCACTAAGCCAAAACGGGTAAATCTGATAACAGCAGCTTATATCCAGTTGACAAAAACTGATTCCGTTTCAGAAATGTATGCCGTTGGGGATTCTGAATCTTTTCTATGGAATGATGAAAAGTCGAATGTTGGAATCAACAACACCAAATCACCAAGCCAAAAAGCAATAATCAAAAAGAAAAAAATATCCAAAGTCACAACAAAGGGCGTCACACAATCCAATTTCCAACCCATTCAAAAGATT
Organism: Cytophagaceae bacterium; assembly: GCA_027485575.1. Lineage (GTDB taxonomy): Bacteria > Bacteroidota > Bacteroidia > Cytophagales > Flexibacteraceae > CAMDMI01. The sequence continues at coordinate 11,536 of JAIXQU010000051.1, read as the reverse complement.
GATTACGGATATCTAAATCCAATTTCATTAAAACTGAAAGAATCTTATAAAAAGGATACACTTCCACCAAATTTGAAACCAATCAAATTCTTTTTAAAAAAATAGAAGTTAAATAAACTTCTTGGTTGCTCTTGTCATTTCTCTTTTTCCGGGAGGTCCAGGGAGACTTTCAATTTGAAAGCCAACTTTTTTCAAATTCCGCTTAACATATCCTTTGGCACAATAGGTAACCAGAATTCCACCCTCATTTAATGATTTAAACACCTGATTCAAAGCAACTTCATCCCACATTTCTGGCTGAGTATCGGGTGCAAATGCATCATAAAAAACAACATCCAAATCAGAAAAGGGATTAAAATCAGGCCAACTTCTATTGAACCAGGAAAAAGCAAAAAATTTATTTAGCTGTTCCCTTTTCCCTGCCTCAAGATTCAGGATTTTTTGGTACTCACTAACAAAATCCTTGGGGTATTTATCCAATATCTCAAGCTTAAGCTGACTGGAAATGGGAAATGCTTCCATAGAACAATAATCAATATCAAGTCCCGTTTTTTGAGCAAATTCAAGGCTAAGAATTGCATTCAATCCCGTACCAAGTCCGATTTCTCCAATTTTTATTTCTTTCTTTTCCAGAGATTTGTATTTCAATCCGGTTTCAATAAACACATGAAGAGATTCTGTTAAGGCCCCTTTTCGGCTATGGTAGGTTTCATTGAACTTTTCAGAAAAAAGTGTTATTGAACCATCTTCCGTCAATTGGCTATACGTCATATTTGATACATTTACAGAAAAATCAATTTCTTCAAAATTAATGATAAGGCAATTTCAAACCCAGTATTATTTGGTTTTAACCTTATCCTTTTTGCTAATCTCCCTGCCTTCAAAGGAAAAGGAAAGGCCTGAACCTCAAAAAGAATTTGATGTTGTAGTTTTAATGGCAACTCCAGGAGGAATTGCAGCCGCCATTTCCGCATCAAGATTGGGAATGAAAGTCGTTCTGATTGAGAGGACAAATCACATTGGCGGCCTACCTGCAATTGGATTGGGTGAAACCGATATCCAATCAAGAGATTTAGCAAGTGGAATTTTTAAAGAATTTATTGATGAAATAAAACACTACTATTCCAAAAAATATGGGGTTGAATCCCAGCAATTTAAAGATGCATCCGATGGATTCCACTTTGAACCCCATGTTGCCGAAAAAGTATTTACCTCTATTTTAAAAAAGGAAAAAAACATTGAAATTCTAAAAGAATATCAATTTGATAGCAACATTTCAAATGTTAAATTCCAAAATAATCTTCCTGAAAAAATCAAAATTTCTAAGGCAAATAATAGCAAAAAATCAGTTTGGATTAAGGGAAAAGTATTTATCGATGCCTCTTATGAAGGTGATTTGGCGGCAGCATTTGGTTGCAGATTTAGAACCAAAAAAGAAAACAAATCTGATTTTGGGGAACCAATGGAAGGGAAAATATATAAAATCTGGGGAAACGATAGTCTCGAAACCGGCTCAATTGGAGAGAGAGATTCATCAATACAGGCCTACAATTATAAACTATGCCTTACCAACGACCCAGAAAAGAAGAAAAAAATATCAAAACCACAATCATACAACCGGTATGAATATCAAATTTTACTGGATGATATTCGTTCCGGAATTGTAACTGGTTTTCTCCCAAAAAACGATAAAACTGCAGGAATTTTCAACCTTGTAAAGCTTCCAAACAAAAAATTTGACGCCAATAGCCACCATAGAGCTTTGGTATCCAGCGAACTGCCGGAAGAGAGTTGGCCATATCCAAACTCGGATTGGAATTGGAGAGATGCATTTGCCAGGAGGTTACAATCTTATACCCTCGGATTAATTTATTTTGTTCAGAATGACAGTGCAGTTCCTTTACGTTTCAGGAAAGAAGCCCTTGAGTTTGGTTTTGCCAATGATGAATATCGGGACCATGATAATTTCCCCCGGCAGATTTATGTTGGGGAAGGCAGGAGAATCGAAGGAAAATATATTTTTACCGCCCATGATGCTTTACCAGAAAAACCAAATGGCCGGCCGCCAATACATAAATCTTCAATCGGAACAAGTCATTATCCAATTGAAAGCCACGCCATGCAAAAAAGAAAAGCCGACAAAAAAAATCTTGATGGGTTTATTTCTTATCAGACAAAACCCTTTACTATTCCTTTTGAGGTCATGGTCCCATTGCAAATTGATAATGTTTTAACTCCGGTACCCGTTTCAGCATCTTACGTTGGATACAGTTGCCTTAGAATGGAACCATGTTGGATGATTCTCGGCCAGGCGGCAGGTGTAGCCGCAGCCATATCCATCAAAGCAAGGACTTCAATTCACAAGATTTCTATTGACTCCCTTCAATGGAATCTCATCAACCAAAAGGTAAATTTAATTTATTACAATGATGTGAGGCCAGAAGACCCAAACTATGAAATTGTCCAAAAGATTGGACTTTTAGGATGGATTCCAGAGTATAGTGCCCGGTTAAATGAACCATTCAAAAAAGAAGATATTCGTTTTCTTTCTGGTAAATCTGGCTATTCTATCCAGGAAATTGAAAGCCTAGTAAAAAACAAAACCAGACTGGAGGGCCTGGTTTTACTTTTTAAGGAATGGAAAAAAGATTTTTCCAAAAAGAAATCCTAGTACTTATGCTTTTACTCTTCTGAAAAGATATCTGGTAATAAAAATACCCGTGCTTTTATCTGCCGCATAAACTCCTGGAGTTATTGAAACCAACTCCCAGCCGGCATTTACTTTTTCCTCGATTTTTCCGGCAAGGATTTTATCATTTTCCTTTATGTTTCCAAAATTGATACCTACAAAGCTGAAAAAGTTTTCCAGTTTGATTTCTTCCATACTACCATCTTTGGCGGAGGTAATTAACCTGGAACGACCGAGTCCACCTGGAACTACGGATTCAACCGCAGTCATTTGTTGGAATTCATACTGCGTTGTCTGACTGAAGCTTAATGTACTTAGAGCAATAACTAAAGAAAGCGATAAAAATATTTTTTTCATTTTTTGTTTATTAAAGCGGAAAATTAATTGAATATAAAGAACTTGCAAAACAATGTTGATCAAGCCAAAAAATCTGAGAAGCACAGAAGCTACTACCTTTAAAGAGGCAATTGATAATTGGCTTAAATCTAATCATTTAGGTGAAAAACTACTGATTTCAAGGATAAACGCTGAATGGGAAACTTTGGTTGGACCCGTGATATCCAGACATACAAAAAGCTTAAAAGTAGAAAATAAAATTTTGTATATTGTTGTAGATAATGCTCCGCTACGACAACAATTAACCTATTCTAAAACCCAAATAATAAAACTGGTGAATGAACGTGCGGGAAAACAACTTGTCATCGATTGTTTTATTTTGTAGCATTCAGATGGGTATTTAAACAAATTGTAGGCTTGATTTTTTTTGTTACAACCATTTGTTGATTAAGGTTGTTTAGTCATTATGGCAATGAAAAGTTTACCAACAGCAAGAGGAAATCCCTACATAACCATTATCTGGCTTCTGATAATTGGATCTGGTATTCTCTTTTTATTCCTAATAATAGCTTACCTTATAAGGGTAAACAACTTGAGTGGGAAGCACATAATAATCCCCGGATACTTTTATCTGAGTACAGTTTTTATCTTCGCGAGTTCTCTAACACTTCATCAGGCAAACAAGTGTTTCAGGAAAGAATTATTCAAAGCCTATTTTAGTTGGATTGGAATAACAGTATTGGCTGCCATTGCATTTTGTATTTTTCAGATATTGGGCTGGCAAAACCTTTTTAATCAAGGCGTTAACTTCAAAAATATTGAAGGAGCTTTTATTTATATCTTATCAGGTTTGCATTTTTCCCACATGGCCTTTGGATTAACTGGTTTAGCTCTTGTTTTAAGGGATTCATTCAAAAACAGAAGATACGTGGATGGATTTATAGTCAGTTTAAACCCAGCTAAAAATACACTCGCACAAATTGTTACTATTTTCTGGCATTTCCTGGGATTTTTGTGGATTGCCCTTTTTTGTGTTTTTCTAATCCATTAGAATTTCCCAAATTGACCATCAAGAGTGGAACAAAATTGAAAATCAGAATACTGTTATTGCTTTCCAGCCTGCTGGCTGTAATTCTGATTACGACTTATTTCTCGTACTATTTTCCATATTATTTTGATGATGCGTTTATTTCTTTTCGCATAACCAGGAATTTTTTAGAATCCGGATTTCCATATTTCGAAAAATCGGTTCAGGGATACACATCCACTTCAATTATTTACCCCTTTTGGAATGGAATTTTTGCGCTTATCCTTGGAAAAAGTTGGAACGAATTTATCCCAATTGTAAATGGGATACTTCTCTCCATGGCTTTCATCATAACTATATGGAAATCAATAAATAAACTTCAAAATGCAGATGTCAAATTATTGCTTCTTGTTTTTATAGGTGCACTGCCATTGTACCTGGATTTCAGAAATATTCACTATGGAAACTCCGGACTTGAAACATGTTTGTATATGCTTTGCCTTTCGCTTTCCATTTTTCCAAACCATAACCAGAAAAGTAAATGGTGGGGGTGGCTTCTAATATTTATAAGACCCGAAGGGTTTCTCGCAGGAATTGGAAATCTTGCAAACCTCATTTACCAAAAAAAGATACGCCCAAAGGAAATACTGATGCAAATTTCATTTGGTCTGATAGTTTTATTAACTTGGGCTTGCATAGGGAAATTGATATTTGGACAAATAATTCCCCAAAGTATTGTTGCAAAATCAAACCATCTCATAAGTAGAAAAATTGAAATTGAAAAAGGGCTTGGATATTTACTCTTTTCAGGCAAATACGTGTATCTACTTATTACAATAGTTGCCGTATTTTTAGATAAAAAAGCGATAAAATGCTTATTTCCAGCCATTTCATGGCTATTTCTCTATAATGGACTTTTTAGTCTCACCGGGGCATGGTGGCCATGGTATGTTTCTCCTATGTTTGTGGCTTATTGGTATATGACTTCAAAATCTTTGCAGGTTATATACGAACAACTCCAAAAAAGACAGGTTGGGTACTTTGATGCCAGTTATTGGTTGGTGATTTCATTCTTTTTAGTTTGGTCTGTTTCAATTTTTGATTTTACCAAAACAAAAATTGAAAATGCATCTGAAGCATTCATTTTAAGAGCAGAAAAAAGCAAAATGTTGGCTAAACATCTAGAAACAATCGGTTCAGCTACCTCACAAATTCTTCTTGAACCAATTGGACTTCTCGGATGGTATTGTAAAGAATGCCGTTTTTTAGATTACCCTGGATTGAGCAATCAAGCAATGGCAAGTTTTCTCAGTACAATAGAAACAAAAATTCCCCATAGATTGACAGATGCATCCACCAACAGTTTGATTCTTTCAAAATTTAATCCTGAGATTATTCTGGTCTGGAAAGATGAAAAAGAAGCCTTTGAAGTGGGCAAACAATTTCAAAAAAAATATCAATTGCAGCAGTCGTTTAAGTTTTTTCCAAATGATGCGAGAATGGACAGCGTCTACATTTTTAAGGATAAATCCAAAAAAATCAGCCATTGAATAAGTTCATGGCCACATCAATACCTCTGGTACAAAAACAGAGGACCGCTTCTGAACTTTTGTGAATCCATTCTTTCCTTTTTTCTTCAAGTTCCAAAGGAATTTTGCCTAAAACATAAGAAACCTGCTGACCTTTTTCAAAGTCAGAACCAATGCCCATTCGCATCCTCGGATATTCTGAATCCTTCAACTTCAACTCAATATCAGACAAGCCGTTATGCCCCCCAGATGAACCCTTTTTCTTAATCCGAATGGCCCCAAAGGGAAGAGCAAGATCGTCGGTTATAACTAAAATCTCCTGATTTTCAGCACCAACTTTTTTCTTCCAAAAAGAGACTGCATCACCTGATAGATTCATAAATGTGTTGGGTTTTATTAAAAAGACTGTATTGCCAGAAATTTGAAATTTGGCAACCAACCCAAATTTATCATTTGAGAAGCTAACATTCTTTTTTCTTGCAACTTCATCAACAACATCAAAACCAATATTATGACGGGTACCGTCATATTTTTCACCAATATTGCCGAGACCAAAAATTAAAAGTGACATCTTATGAAAACCAAAATTGAACTGGACCAGGCTTGGTCCCATGAGTTTTCATTTACTCAAAAAGACGTAAATGAATTTGCAAAACTAACAGGAGATACCAATCCATTGCACTTAGATTCCACTTATGCAGCCCAAACAGCATTTAAAAAGCCAATTATTCATGGAATGCTAGGTGCTTCGGTCTTTAGCAAGGTTTTCGGTACAATATTTCCAGGACCTGAATCCATATATCTTAGTCAAACCCTTGATTTTAAAAAACCGATGTTTGTCGAGACAAAATATGAGGCAAGATTTTTAGTAGTTGAAGCTATTCCTCAGAAAAAAAGATTTAAGGTCAAGACCTCCATTTACACCCAAAATACAAGCGAATTGGTCTTAGAAGGAGAAGCGTGGTTACGAATAAGATAATAAAAAAAAAGAGCCTTAAAGACTCTTTTTTATATTAACACAATAGCTAATAATTACTTTGAGGTTCCCTCTACCATTTGCTCAAGTCTGGCTTTGAGCTTCTTGGCATCGGTAGCTTCCTGACTTTCATAATATTTTTCAATCACCTGACCATAGGTGCTGATTGCATCTGAATAATTTTTTTGCAGCTCCTGAACCAAAGCCGCTTTCATAAGATACCTTGGAGAAAAATACTTATTTGGAGCATGCAGGGCTGCTTTTTTATAATACTGAAGCGCATCATCCAAATTATTTAATTCAAGATAAGCATCTCCAATCAGACAATTAGCACGTGGCCCAACAAGCATATCACTGCCGTCATATACCTTTAAATTATCAATTGCATCCTGAAATTTGCCTTGTTTAAGGTAAATTGATCCAATATAAAAGTGAGCAAGTTTGCCTGCTTTTGACATGGAATAGTCTTCAGCAATGGTTAAAAAACCAAGGTTATTTCCATCACCGTTTAAGGCTTTCTTCAAAGAGTCAGCCTCAAAATAATAAATGGCAGAATACATTTGGGCCTGGGCTTCATCATTCTGTGTTCCCATCCAATATTTATAACCAAAAAATCCAGCAATAACCAATGCCACTACCCCTGCAAAAATGCCGAGCTTTTTAGCGTTATTTTCTAAATAGTGTTCAAAGTCTGTTAGCTTTTCAACTATTACTTCCGGGTTTTCAAGAGCTGATTCTTTTTCAACTATCTTATCTTTTAATTCCTGATTCATTTTTTTCTAATCAATGATGTATGGATAATCTGCTTCTGCATAAACATCTTTATAAACCTCATCTGCGGTTGGAAATGGAGATTCCTCTGCAAAGGTAACAGAAGCATTAACTATGTCTTTTATTTTACTTTCTATTGTTTCTAATTCTAATTCTGTGGCCCAGCCATTTTCTAATAGTACTCCCCGAACATGTTCAATAGGATCCTGATTTTTGTAATCTTCAAGCTCCTCTTTTGTCCGGTATTTTGCCGGATCTGACATGGAGTGACCCTTGTATCTATAAGTGCGAAGTTCAAGCAAGGTAGGACCTTCTCCCCTTCTGGCCCTTTCTGCAGCTTCATAAAAAGCATCATGGATGGCTTCCGGACTCATGCCATTAACGGCCTCACTTGGCATATCAAAGGCTGAACCCAATTTATACAATTCGGTAACATTTGATGTTCTTTGAACAGAAGTACCCATGGCATATCCATTATTCTCAATAACGAAAATGACAGGGAGTTTCCAATTCATAGCCATGTTAAGTGCTTCATGAAAAGCACCTTGTCTTACTGCACCGTCGCCCATATAGCAAAAACAGACTTTTCCGGTTTTGTTATATTTTTCAGAAAAGGCTATTCCAGCACCCATTGGTACCTGGGCACCTACGATGCCATGACCTCCTAAAAAATTAACTTCTTTATCGAAAAAGTGCATTGAGCCTCCCTTCCCTTTTGAACAACCGGTTGCTTTCGCAAACAATTCGGCCATGAGGGCATTGGGTTCAGAGCCCAAAGCCAATGGAAGTCCATGGTCCCGATATGCTGTAATCCATTTATCTCCTTTTATTGAGGCAGAAACTGCACCCGAAGCACATGCCTCCTGACCAATATACAAATGACAAAACCCTTTGATTTTCTGTTGACCATAAAGCTGACCCGCTTTTTCTTCGAATCTACGCATTAGCAGCATATTCTCGAACCAAAACTGATATCGCTCTTTAGGATGCTTCGTTTGAGAAGCTTTGCCATTTTTTGATGCTTTATTTTTTACTTTTTCCATTCAAAGAAAACGAATTAAGCTTGACCCATTGTGCCTCCAAAATTGAAAGGCATTTTAGGCATGTCACTCATATCTTTAATATCGCCAAAAGTATCCTGATATCTATCTACATTGTCCTTCAATGCCTGCAAAAATCTTACTGCATGCTCTGGAGTCATAATGATTCTGGATTTAACCTTGGCTTTTGGAACACCAGGCATCATCCTGATAAAATCAATTACAAATTCTGAATTGGAATGAGCAATCATAGCCAGATTGGAATAAATTCCCTCTGCCATTTCTTCTGAAAGCTCAATATTGATTTGATTTTGCTCCTGATTCTCCATAAATTAAGCGATTGAAGATTCTCTTTTGGTTCTTTTGTAAGAAGACGGACCTTGATTTTGAGAAGCGTTACCTTCTGCAATTTGCGTTAAAGTTTCAAATTCAACTTTAGAACCAACGATGATGGGATCATAGTCTCTCATTCCGGTTCCTGCCGGAATCAAGTGTCCTACAATTACATTTTCTTTCAATCCTAACAAACTATCTGCTTTTCCTCTGATAGAGGCTTCACTCAATACTTTTGTAGTCTCCTGGAATGATGCTGCGGATACAAAACTTTCGGTTCCAAGGGATGCTTGGGTAATACCCATCAAAATCGGTCTGGATGTTGCTGCCTCAGCTTCTCTCACTTCAACCAATTTAGCATCTCGTCTCCTCAAACTTGAATTCTCATCCCTGAGTCTTTTTGATGAAACAATTTGTCCTGGCTTTAACAATTGGGAATCGCCTGCTTCGGTTACAACCTTAGCACCCATTATTTCATCATTTTCCCTTCTGAAACTAAATTTATCAACCGATTGACCAGGAAGGAAGTTTGTATCGCCTGGTTCGGTGATTTCAACCTTCTGCATCATTTGCCTTACAATAATTTCAATGTGTTTGTCATTAATCTTAACACCTTGAAGCCTGTAAACCTCCTGAATTTCGTTTACAAGATATTCCTGAACTGCTGTTGGTCCCTTAATCGCGAGAATATCAGAAGGGGTAATTGCTCCATCTGAGAGAGCCATTCCTGCCTTTACATAATCTCCATCCTGAACAAGGATATGCTTGGAAAGAGGAACCATATACTTTTTCTTAACCCCATCCCTGGACTCAATAAAAATCTCCCGATTCCCTCTTTTAATTCCACCGTATGTTACAATACCATCAATCTCAGAAACAACCGCAGGATTAGAAGGATTTCGGGCTTCAAAAAGCTCAGTAACCCTTGGCAAACCACCAGTGATATCTCTGGTTTTTCCACCTGATCTTGGCATTTTACCCATTACCTGTCCTGCTTTGATTTTCTGACCATTTTCAACCACAAGGTGTGCCCCTACAGGTAGATTAAATGTTTTGGAATCAGATTTTCCTGCAACTATAATTGCCGGGTTTTTAGCTTTATCCTTGGTCTCAATAATTACTTTTTCCCTGTGACCCGTTTGCTCATCATACTCCTCTCTGAATGTGATTCCTTCTTCGATGGATTCAAATTCTACTTTACCATCAATATCAGTCAAAATAACTGCATTGTATGGATCCCAGAAACATAACTCTTGTCCTTTGGTTACTTTATCTCCGGATTTTACTTTCAGAAATGAACCATATGGAATGTTGGCTGTCATTATTACTTTGTCCGAATTCTCCATTCCTACCGGAACGAGCCTTAACTCGCCTGTTCTTCCAATAACAACATCAATAGGCTGACCTTCATTGGTTGTTGAGGCCAAAGTTCTAACTTCATCAAAAATAATTATACCGTCTTGTTTTGCCTTAATGGTTGACTCAACCGCAATGTTTGATGCCGTACCACCCACGTGGAAAGTACGTAAAGTAAGCTGAGTACCAGGTTCTCCAATAGACTGTGCTGCAATTACTCCAACTGCCTCACCTCTTTGGACCATTCGACCCGTAGCCAAATTCCTTCCGTAGCACATAGCGCAAATACCACGCTTTGTTTCGCAGGTTAAAACCGACCGGATTTCAATTTCTTCAATTCCAGACTCATCAATTAATCTGGCGCTTTCATCACTAATCTTTTCGTTGTTTCCTACAATTAATTCTCCTGAAACAGGGCTAAAGACATCGTGCACCGAAACCCGACCAACAATTCGTTCAGATAATGGCTCAACTACATCTTCATTTTCTTTCAAAGCAGAAACAGTAATACCTCTGAGTGTACCACAATCTACTTCATTAACAACCAAATCCTGGGCAACGTCATGAAGACGTCTTGTCAAATAACCAGCATCTGCCGTTTTAAGGGCAGTATCGGCCAATCCCTTTCTGGCACCATGCGTAGAAATAAAATATTCCAATACATCCAGACCTTCCTTAAAATTAGAAAGAATTGGATTTTCAATAATCTCACCAACAGAACCTTGAAGGTTTTTCTGAGGTTTGGCCATTAGACCCCTCATACCTCCAAGCTGTCTGATTTGCTCTCTTGAACCTCTGGCTCCGGAGTGCATCATCATATAAATACTGTTAAACCCTTGGTTATCATTTTCTAACTGCTTCATTAAAGTCTCAGTTATTTGTGAATTTACCCGGGTCCAAATATCAATTACCTGATTGTATCTTTCATTGTCTGTGATTAGACCCATCAAATAATTAGACCAGACTGCCTCAACATCTGTTTTTGCTCCGGCAACTAGTTTATCCTTTTCGTCAGGAATTTTGATATCATCTAATCCAATAGAAAGACCACCTCTGAACGCAATTTTGAATCCTAATGCTTTTATATCATCAAGGAATTTAGCCGTTCGCTTTACTCCACATTGCTTGTAAACATCAGAAATAATTTTCTGTAATTTCTTTTTGGTCAAAAGCTCATTGATGTATCCAACCTCTTCAGGTACGCACAAATTGAATAATACAAGGCCAGAAACTGTTTCGAAAATTTTATACTCAAGTTCACCTTCGGCATTTTTTACCTTGGCCTTTACTTTAATATATGCATGCTTATTAAGCTTACCTTCATTTAATGCAATAACTACTTCCTCAAGAGAATAAAACGTTCTGCCTTCGCCCATTACAGGTTGCTCAGGTGTGCTTCTTCTGCCTTTTGTAATATAGTACAAGCCCAAAACCATGTCTTGTGATGGAACCGTAATTGGTGCACCGTTCGCTGGGTTT
>JAIXQU010000132.1 GCA_027485575.1 Cytophagaceae bacterium | reverse complement strand
CCTGATGTTGGGGGCTTTGTAGGTGATGCTGGCAAAAACCTGTTCATCCGGTGGACTTCAATCGCCTCGTTCTTTCCGTTTTTCAGGCTTCATAGCATGATAGATTCCCGGGATAACGAACCTTGGTCTTATGGCGAGTTGGCAGAGGCTATCGTTGCCAATTATATTCGCCTGAGATATAAGTTGTTACCCATGTGGTATTCCGCTTTCAAAAAATCGGCGGAAACCGGTGCAGCAGTTATCAAACCTTATTTCTGGAAAAAGTCAAAGCTTGAGTTTGAGGCTGATTTTCAACATCAGTTCTATTTTGCTGATAATCTGCTCGTTATTCCAGCCAATTCTGAACATCCCGCCATTTGGGCCGATATACCGGAAGGAATGTGGTACCATCTTTTTACCGGACAAACTTTTCACAATGCACAGTCTCTTTGGTTATCATCACCAATTGATACTTTGCCGGTTTTGGTTCGCTCGGCATCTATTTTGATTACCCGAAATCCGGGAACTCATAGTATGGATGCCATGATATCTGATTTTCAAATCCATGTTTTTTATGGAGAAGGAAAAGCCAGTCAATACTTTTACGACGATGATGGAATCTCTGAAGATCAGAAGGATGAAGATGTAATTAAGGCTGAAATTCTATTTGATTTTGAAAGCTATCATTTGGAAATCAAAAGATTAGGCGGAGAAAAGGAATTAAAGATTTCTGGTATTTACCTTTGGCATTTTCCTCAAAATGGAAGACCCATTGTGGTTGATGGATTTGAAAAGTTTGCCCAGCAATCAAAGTTTACCTGGCTGGAACCATTACAAAATTTTGACCCATTTGAGGATAAAGTGAAAGGTTATTTTTCGGATTGTAAAATGGTGGACTTGACTTAATAGTAATTTACATCTCCTAATGGATATTTGATTGAATTTTTGAGCATGTCATAAATCATTGTTGAGCCTAAAAAATCTTCTGATTATCAACGAATTATTCAAATTTTGGAGTCGAATCAGGTTCCATATAAATAAGAAATTAAAAAGATGAATCAATCTGATTTTCTGGAATTGTTAAACGATGTACCAAAACAAGGCCCTCAAAGAGAAAATTTTCAGGAGTTTCTTGATGAATTTGAAGCGTCAGGAAAGGATAGAAAAATTATATGATATTATTGGATAGCCTTGTTGTAATCTATTCAGCCTTAACCGAAAACCAATTTTTACAAAAGTATTTTGAGCCGAAAACTACTTTTGTTTCTGAAGTTGTAAGATTATAAAGCCTTATGTTTAATGGAATTACTGGTTCAGTAAGGCATTATTTTAATCTTATCTTTGCCAGCGTTTAAACTGTTAAAGTATCAACTGAGGTGATTTTTTTGGCTATAGATCTAAGCGCAAAACACAAATTAAGTTTGGGGAATTCCATAGTACCATCGACCGCAGATTTTTTTGATTATCAATTGATAACAAGAAATTTTTATGACTTTAAAAAAAATAATTGTTTAGAACTAATCAATACTTTTGAATCAAATCTATGAAAGCATTACATATTTTATTTTTGGGCTTATTATTTCAATTTGATGGAGTCGCCCAATCGTCCGAAACTCTTGTTCGTCAACATATTACCTACCTCGCTTCTGACCAGTTGGAAGGCAGAGCTCCAGGTACAAAAGGCGAAAAGTTGGCACAGGAATACATTATAAAAGCATTTAAGGAATATGGCTTGAAACCAGCAGGAACCAAAAAATTCCTTCAATCCTTTGAATACACAGAAAGGCCCCATGCACATCATGTTGATGGTAAGGGAGTTCAATGGAAAGGTGCCAATGTCATAGGTTACCTGGACAATGATGCCGAAAAAACCATAGTTATCGGTGCCCATTATGACCATCTGGGTGCAGAAGACGGCCGCGGTTCTTCTTTGGCTGCTGAGCCTGTGGGTAAAATACATAACGGTGCTGATGACAATGCTTCAGGTGTTGCCGGATTGCTGGAACTGGCAAGAATCTATGCCCTTAATGGTGAAAAAGAAAAAGTAAACTTCCTTTTTATGGCCTTCTCAGCTGAGGAAGCAGGTTTGATTGGCTCCAAACACTTTACAAATAATCCAACCAAACCCATGGAAAAAGTAATGGCAATGATGAACATGGATATGATTGGCAGGTTGAGAGACAGTACCAATTCTTTAATTATCGGCGGGGTGGGAACAAGTCCTGTTTGGATTCCAATGGTAAAAAGTCTGAATTCGGTTTTTGAGTTAAAGTTTGACACTGCCGGAATGGGCCCCTCTGACCACGCCAGTTTTTATTTGAAAGACAAACCCGTACTACATTTTTTCTCAGGTACCCACAGCGATTACCACAAACCAAGTGATGACATTGAGAAAATCAACTTTCCTGGCGAGGTAAAAATCATCAACTACATTAAAAAAGTAATTGACAGTACTTCGAATTTGGCCATTGTACCCTTTACAAAAACAAAATCGAACGAGCGGAAAATGACGGCTTTTAAGGTGACATTGGGCATCATGGCCGATTATGCTTTTGGTGGTCCCGGAGTTAAAGTGGATGGCGTAAGCCCCGGAAAACCAGCCGAAAAGGCTGGATTTCTGGCCGGAGATTTGGTTTTAAAAATTGGAGAATTTGAAACCAACGACATTTACAAATACATGGAAGCTTTGGGCAAATTTGAGAAGGGCCAAAAAGTTACCGTGGAATTGAAAAGGGGAGGAGAAGTGTTGAAAAAGGATGTGGAGTTTTAAGTAGAAAAATTTCTAATAAGGTCCTCAGCCTTGGGTACATGATTTGATGAAACCAGAAGTTAGAAGTGCTTTTACTTCCATATCTTCCAGAACGGATTTGATTTTCAAAAACAACAGCAATAGCCCTAATACTTTAAATTGGAAAATTTCCCTGATTTTCCCTGAATTTACCCACCATCAAATTCCTTTACATTTATTATATCGAAGACCTAACTTTGGTTTTCATTTATTGGTCTTCTTTTGATATTTAATCTAATCAATCTTTCAGAAGCTTTTGGTTCCATAAAAGCCAATCCGTTAAGGGCTACTTTGACTGCCTTAATCATTGGCATTGGCATAACTGCCTTGGTTGGTATTTTAACTGCCATTGATGGAATAAAAGCCTCAGTATTTCAAGGAGCAGAAGATTTAGGAGCCAATTCATTTGATATTTCTGCCTATGCCCGGCAAGGCAGAAGAAGGAATGGTTTAGATTCCAGAAAATTTGGTAATATTACTTATAATGAAGCTGTTAGATTTAAGAAACTAATGGAGAATAAGGCCAGAGTGGCCGTTTATGTACGGGTTTCATGGAACACCGAAGTCAAATATGGAAGAGTGAAGAGTAATCCGAATATCAATGTTTTTGGTGGAGATGAAAATGCCTTTTACGCCAAAGGCATGGACCTTGTTGAAGGAAGGACTTTTTCTGCATCAGAATTAGAGTTTGGGATGCCCGTTTGTGTAATTGGACCAGAGCTTTCGCAAACATTATTTTTAGACGATAGCCCTGTTAATAAAATCATTCAGGCGCAGGGTCAGTTGTTTAAAGTCATAGGACTATTAAAAAAAACAGGCTCTGTTGCCAATGGGAGTGGAGCAGACAGGTCATTTGTAAAAAAAAAAAAAAAAGGTGAACAAATG
>JAIXQU010000046.1 GCA_027485575.1 Cytophagaceae bacterium | reverse complement strand
CAACCCAGGACCGAAGCAACTGAAATCAGGACTGGAATTGCCAGAATTCAGATATTTGCCAGCCCGGCAAAAGGAACTGGAATAGCTGAAATTGCGAGAATGCCATTGTTTTTGGGAGCAAAGTCTGATTTAATAACCTATAAAAAAACTGGCTTTTCCAATACCACGCCACCTACAGTTGGCGACAGCATCAAGGACCTAACTTCAGATTCACTCGCGGTTTTTTTCAAAAAAGATTTGTACACCATGTCGGGCTATGGAGATGTCGGAAACATTCCAAAAGGAAAGAAAAATATGATTCACGATCTGCCCACAGAAGATCCACAAAAAATTGCCTTGGATTCAGTTTTTGATGAATCGATTGACATCGGATGTTACTGGACATTTATCCACAACGATGAACAAACTGGCTATATCCCCACGGTAATGATAAAAATGGAGGTCTATGACAAAACCGGCCAGGCAAGAACTGAAAGGTCTGTTACCCTTTTGCCATCAGAAGTAAAAACCAGTCATTTTAAATCAAACTATGGTGTGGATTATAATTTTATTAAAGGCATCAAAAGAGAGGATCTTGAAGATGGAGGAATTGTTGGCAATGTAATTGCGGATGTTTATTTACAGGCTTTAAACAAGTTGTTGGCCAAAAAATAAATGAAGAATCCATTTTTACTTTTCATCAGTTTAGGGCTTTTCATCAGCTCATTGTCTTTTTCTCAACCCAAGGAGAAGATAAAGCTGGTTTCACAAAAAATCGCGGATTTGGTATCTGTCAAAGTCCCCGAGACATTTCAAAAACTGAATGATGACCAGATTGCCGATAAAATAATAGCCTCCAGAAAGCCATTGGCCATGTATTCCAGCCCCAGTGGTAGTTCCGATTTTTCGGTTTCTGTCGGCAATTCATCCCGCAACCCGTGGGAAGATAAAGACTTGAAAATGATGGCCGAATTTCAAAAATCCAACATTAAAAGTTTGTTCACCAGTGTAACCTTTATCCAGGAAAAAATTATAAAATCAAACAGCCAGATGTTTGCCGATTTTGAATTTATCTCTGAAGTAAAAGAAAAAGGAAAACCTGCCATCCGGAAATATAACCGGGTGAGATACACCATAAAAAAGAAAAACGTATTGATTTTCAGCTTTGTATGTCCGGAAGTAGAACGACCGTTATATGATGGTCTCGCCGAGGACATAATGAATTCGATTAAGTTTTAGGCCAATCCATCTTTTTCAGGAATAATGAATCCGAAACTTTTTTCGAGATTCAATTGAAACGGTATAAAAATCGCCTTGCTGTTAATTTCATATTCAATTCTCCTCGATTTTCAGTTTGAATTCAAACCAAAATGGAGACACTATTTTAATTTAGAGGTCTTTATCCTTACTTGCGTTTGAATTAAATTTAAGGTTGTCATTTATGTTCTATACACCCTATACCAAACTAAAAAATAGATTATCCGCATTTTCTATTGTTGGATTTTTTCTAATAAGCAGCGTTACCTTCGGTAATTCAGCCAAATCTATTTTAGAGAATTCGGCTCCAACTTTCGCCCAGGAGATTCAATTAAAAAAGGAAGTAAGCCGCTATAAAGTATTTAAAATCAAACCAAAAGACTTAAAAGCTTTATTTGAAAAAAATCCGGTAACCCTTAGCTTTCCTATCCAAATTGACGACCAGACGGAAGTTGTTTTGCAGCTTAGAAAAGTTGAAATCAAAACCGGAAATTTTTCTATTGAGACAACCAGGGAAAAGAAATACCTCAAAACTTTTGAAGAAAACATTCACTATCAAGGCAAAATTGAAGGTTTTGAAAAATCTCTGGCGGCGCTTAGTTTTAATTCTAAGGAAATATCGGGCATTTTTTCTTTGGGTACGGGCAACTACAACCTGGTTTCTCTCAAAAATATGGGAGGCAACCCGTTACAATATGTGCTTTTCAACGACCGTGATGCGATAAGAAAGAATCCGTTCAATTGCCATTCCGGAGAAATTCCGAAGGGAAAAAATTCTCAGGAGAAAATTTCTCAATTGGAGGAGGAATCAGTCCTTTCGGGGAATTGCAAAAGGGTAGAGATATTTTTTGAATGTGATTATAAAACCTATCAGGACAATGGCAGTTCAGTCCCAAATACAATCAATTGGCTAACCTCGATGTTTAATTTTGTGGCAGCCATTTACAGCCAAACCGGGATTACCATTGCCATTTCAGGAACATTTATACATATTTCTCCAGATGACTACCCGGAAGAAAATTCCCAATCCATACTTTTTGCCTTTGGAGATGCGCTGAATACCCGGGGCGGATTTAATGGCAACCTTGCCCACCTCATTAGTACAAAACCTCTGGCCCTTGGTGGCATTGCATTTCTGGATGTTTTATGCACCAATGGGACTGGCTATTCCAATGTCTATACCAGCTTTTTACCGCTTCCCATGTATAGTTGGAATATAAATGTGATTGCCCATGAACTGGGTCATAATTTTGGTTCACCCCATACCCAAAGCTGTACCTGGGAATTGGCACCTGGTGAATTTGGCATGCTTGATAGTTGTTTTACCCCTGAAGGAGATTGCTATTTCGGACCTAGAATTGCCAAGGTGGGAACTGTTATGAGCTATTGCCATTTGATGAATATGGGGGTAGATTTATCCCTGGGATTTGGGCCTAAACCCGCGGCATTAATCCTAAATTCGTTTAACAATGCAAGTAGCTGTCTGAATGGAACTGTTGATTTACCCCCGCTAACCATTACAAAACCAGATACATACTGTATTGGAAGCAATGTTCAACTATCCGTAACTCCAGTTGCCGGAGCCACTTACCAATGGACAGGTCCCAATGGATTCAACGCTACGGCTTCAAACCCGGTTATCAATTCTGTTTCAACCAATTCTGAAGGTTCATACCGGGTAATAGTTTCAAAATCAGGCTGTTCAAGCCCTCCATTTGAAACAAAAATTTCGGTGAATTGCATTTCTGCCGTCAACCTTACGAACCAAAAACTTTGCACCAATGCATCTTTCCCAATAGGATATGTTTCAAAAATTCAAGCCAATACGGGCAATGTTTTTACCGCACAACTCAGCGATGTAAATGGCTCATTTGCGAATCCTAAAATTTTGGGTTCAATTTCCACAACAAGCAATAAGGGTAGTATTGCAGCCATTTTACCTTCCGATGTTGTTCCTGGCAGTGGATACAAATTCAGGGTTGTTTCAAGCAATCCCTCCAGAACAGGCGAATCTTCTAAACAAAATATTCAGGTTTTGTCTAAACCTGTTGCACCCAATGGAACCAATGTAAACGGATGTAATCCAGGAATTTATCAGATGTCAGCTTCGGCCCTGCCAGGAAATCAAATCCGGTGGTATAGTTCTGAATCATCTGGTACCATTCTGGGCACGGGAAATACTTTCCAAACCCCAACTCTAAATACAACAACATCATTTTGGGCCGAAAGTATTCTCAATAAAAAAGAAACCGTTGGCCCTACCCTTTCCGATCCGCTCATGGATAGTGCGCTGGTTTTCAATACATACCACGGAATTTTCATTAAGGTAAAGGAAAACATCTCTATCGATTCGATTACATTTTGGGCCAATGGAGCCGGTATTTTGAAGTTTAACATTAAAGATTCTGCCAATACCATTACGTATCGGTCTGTTTCAATTCCTTTGCTTGGAAATCAATCCAGTGAAAAGAAAAAAATAGGTATAGAATTAAGTCCGGGTA
Source organism: Cytophagaceae bacterium (assembly GCA_027485575.1). Taxonomy (GTDB): domain Bacteria; phylum Bacteroidota; class Bacteroidia; order Cytophagales; family Flexibacteraceae; genus CAMDMI01. The sequence continues at coordinate 6,377 of JAIXQU010000046.1, read as the reverse complement.
TATATCGTATTGATGCCCAAGGCTCAACGGTTTCACAATTGCTTAGGTTGAATAATTTCTTTGACTATCCAATTGAAGGTCAGGGATTGGATATTTTAGGGTCAAGCGTGGCCAGCCGCTATTATTTTTTCTATGACATGGTTGTCACGAGCTTTGGTTGTGTGAGCCAGAGAAAAGAACTGAAAGTGCTCATTAACCCCATTTCCGCACCAACTGTCTCTGGTTCACAAAAATGTGGAGCCGGAACAGTTACTTTATCCGCTTCAGGTGCCCTTGCCGGCCAATCTTACCGTTGGTATTCCACAGCGACAGGAGGCAATTCCATTCCCGGTCAAACAGGTTCTACCTTTATCACTCCGGTTTTAAATGGAACCACAACATATTATGCCAGCATTTTTGCTTCCACAACATGCGAAAGTACCAGAGTACCTGTCGTCGCAACCATCAACCCAATTCCAAACGCACCTTTAGGGGTAGATTCATCCAGATGTGGTGCAGGAACCATCACTTTGAAAGCTTCAGGCGCCACTGTTGGACAAACCTATCGCTGGTACACAACCTCCTCAGGCGGAAGTCCAATTGCGGGGCAAACCAATTCCAGTTACCTCAGTCCGGTACTCAATTCAACTACAACTTTTTATTCCAGTATAGTTTCCAATCAGAATTGTGAAAGCTCCAGATCTCCAGTTTTAGCCACAATCAATGCCATTCCAAACCAACCGATTGCCAGCGATTCATCCCGTTGCGGGCCAGGAATTTTAAGCCTAAAAGCCTCAGGAGCAACCGTAGGCCAAAACTATGTTTGGTTCAACTCAACTTCAGGACCTCCCATTGCAGGACAGACCGGTTCTACCTTTGTCACTCCACTGCTTGCCTCGTCAGACAGTTTTTATGTTTCCGTAAATTCACAATTTTGCCAAAGTTCCAGAGTTAGAATAATAGCCAGGATCAATCCCGTTCCTAACCCACCCACAGGATCAGATTCCTCAAGATGCGGACCGGGAACTGTAAACCTGAAAGCCTCGGGAACAGGCGCTAATTCGATTTTTAAATGGTATACTTTGGCTTTGGGCGGAAGCGCTTTACCGGGCCAAACAAACCCGAATTTAACCACCCCAACATTGAATGCCACAACTACATATTATGTTTCTGAAATCAATGCTTTCAACTGTGAGAGCAACCCTAGAAAGGCCATTAAAGCAATAATAAAATCTATTCCACAAGCCCCTGTTCTGAGTTTAAGCGGTGGATTTCTTGTGGTTGGTTTTGATACGCTATACCAGTGGTTCAAAGATGGAGTTGCCTTAGGGCAATTTTCTGATTCACTTCCTATAACCCAATTTGGACCAGGAACTTATGTAGTAGAATTAAGGAAATCGAATCTTTGTTTTTCAATTTCAAATCCGGTGGTGGTTACGTCAAATGAGGCATTAGCTAAAATCAAAAGTGGAATTGAATTGTTTCCAAATCCTGCCAGGGACCTGGTTTTTATCCAAACTGAATTAAAAGGTAAAAAGGACGTGAAACTTTTTGATGGCCTGGGAAAAATCATTCATGAGCACACATTTGACAATGAAGCAGGTGAGCTCCCCATTAAAAATCTGGCAGCAGGATTATATATAGTTCGGGTCCAATCTGAAAATCAAATTACCCAAATCAGGCTTGTAAAAAAGTAAAATCAACTTCAGCAAAGTCTTTATCACAGCCTTAATTTCTAACAAAAAAATCAAATCTCCATAGATTTATAATGAAAAGTGTTTGCGTCTATTGTGCCTCAAGTGCACTTATCCGACCGGTGTTTTTTGAAGCCACTAAAAAACTGGCGTCTTATCTGGTATCAGAAAATTTTGAGGTAATCTTCGGGGGAGGCTCTCAAGGATTGATGGGTCAATTGGCCGATACTGTTTTGGAAAAAGGTGGAAAAATCACTGGGATTATGCCTCACTTTATGAAGGCAGTAGAATGGGACCATAAAGGAGTAAGCGATTTTCATTTTACTGAAACCATGCATGAGCGAAAACAGAAATTTCTGGAAAAAGCCGATGGACTCATAACCCTCGCCGGAGGTTGCGGGACTTTTGAAGAGCTTTTAGAAGCCATTACCCTGAAGCGGCTGGGTATTTTCAATAAACCAATAGTAATTCTAAATACCGATGGCTATTACAATCCACTTCAGGAAATGCTGGAAAGGTCAATAGAGGAAAAATTTATGACCGAAAAGCACAGAGAAATGTGGCAATTTGTCAATGAACCGGAAGAGGTAATTCCTGCCTTGAGGGATAACCTCAATAAATTTACTGTCTGAAAATCAAAGTCATATAATACCCTCTCCCGTCAGCTGGAATAATGCCTGGCCCCGGATATGCCTCGGCCCTTCTGGTAAAATAGGATTGGTTTAAGAGGTTGTTCAAACTGGCCTCAATTGCAAATTTTTTGTATGAATATCTGGCTGACAAATCCAAAACGGTGTACGAAGGAATAATGCCCTCAACGGCGGTAGAAGTGCGTTTTGCATTGGTGGCATCAGAGAAATGCTGGCTGGCAAAAGAAAACTGCAATGAACCAGCAAACCGACCCTTGCGCAATGAGGTACCGGAACGCAACATCACGGGCGGCACCATTTCAACTTTTTTGTTTTTTACACTGGGATCTTGCGTGTTGATGTATTGCGCATCCACAAGGGCCAGATTGGTAAAAACAGATAGTTTCCATGCCTTGTCAGGGTGGACAGGTTGTGTGCGCCAGTTTAACACCTCTAACTCACCAAACATCTCAACTCCAAGGTTTCTGGCATCCGCAATGTTTCCCCGAAAACGATAATCTATAAATAAAGGTGGGCGATCTGCCCTTAAAATCTGCCCGATTTTCCCTTTGTAATAAATATAAAAAGCAGTCAGTTCATAAATGACGCGGCCATTTTTCTTTCCTTTTGTTCCAATGTCGGTAGTAAATCCCTTTTCATCCTGAATATTGGGATCAACAGTAAAATTTGGATTTACAATCCGTAAGTCGCTGAAATTGATGGCTCTGTAGTTTTGAGAAATATTGGCATAAAACTCAACCGGCAAATCCGGTTTGTAGCTGAGGCCAAGTCCGGCAATAAAAAATTTCCTGGCCTTGCTTAAATTTTCAGTCACTTTTTGCTGCACCACCAGGTTTCCAGCGGCATCAAATGTCCGGATGTTGTAATAGCCATCGGAAGCGGTATTGATGTATTCGAAACGGACGCCCGGCGTAATGCTGAATTGGTCTGAAACATTAAAAATGTTTTCGGCAAAGGCAGCAAAATTGATATTTGGGAAGCTGTAGTCAGAGTTTTCCAGATTGTTGGGATTCAAAAACCGAAAATCCGCATCGCTTGCAGCCGAAGCATTTCCTTGTCTGGCAGAAGTTGTTCCTTTGTAAATCCGGGTTCCAATCAGGAATGTATGTCGCTGATTTTTAAATAGTTTATAATTATGGAGCAATTTGGTTTCATTGCCCACATTGGAAAACTGGCCATCAATCATGCTTCGTTCGCCCCCAAAATCCACTACATTGATTCTTTCCAGATTTCCAAGCGCTTTCCGGCTGGCCAGCAAACCAAAATTCCGGATGTTGAGCTTAGTATTTTGCCCGATTTGATAATTTGTACTAAGTGAAAGCATGTTCCAATCCACCAAAAACCAATTTCTGCTTCGAACCGATTGCCTGGGATTGTCCTCAAAATTTTTGTCTGTTAATCCACCTGCCTGCCTGGCTTCATATTGCATTTTTGTGATTTCCAGTTGGACACTCAACCGATTGTTAACCTGATAATCCAAACAAGAATAGGCATTAAAATATTGAAAACCAGAATTTTGCCTGTAACCATCTCCTCGTTTGTATTGCACATAAGCGTAATAATTCAGTTTTCCTTTGGCTATGGTCCCACCAATGGCGTTGAATGAGTTAAAAAATCCCCAGGAACCAACCGTTTGGCGGGTGTTTAACTCCAGCTTTTTATCCCTGGCTCCTTTTTGAAATTTAAAGTTAAGCATTCCTCCAAACTGTGTTCCATATTGGAGTGAGGCTGCACCACGGACAATTTCTATACGCTCAAGTGCCTCTGTTGGAGGCGTATAGTAGCTTTCCGGATAGCCCAATGCATCCGCTGAAATGTCGTATCCATTTTGGCGTACATTGAAATTGGCCGTCCGGTTTGGACTCAATCCACGTCCACCGATACCCAGTTGTAGGCCTGCCCCATCGCTTTCCCAAATGTTTAAACCCGTCACTTTTGCATACACCTGCCGTGGATTGTTGGTGGCAAGATTGGATGTAAGGTCTTTTAGGACAATCACTTCCGTTTTTTTTCCTTCATAAATTCCAAAATTTTCCACAGATTTCATTCGGGTGAGTCCAAAGGTTTCTTCCCTTTCTGCCTGCACTTCAACAGGATTTAAGTCTTTGCTGATTTCCGTGAGATTGAAACCAAAACTGGTAACACCCGAAATCTTTATATCAACTCTAAAAACCTTGGTTCCCAATGCGAAAGATACCAATTCATAGTTTCCATCGGGAATACCGGATATTTCAAAGTGGCCAGTAGAATCCGTTTGGGTATTAAATTTTGTTTTGTTTAAAAGAATAGTTGCCTGATTGATGGACCTTCCATTTTGGTCTGTTACCACACCTTTCAAGCTTCCGGATTGGGCAAAAAGCGTCATTGAATTCAATAAAATTCCGGAGAAAAGAATGAAAAATATGGGTAAGAGCCTAATATTCATATGGTTTAATCCAGGTTTTAGGTGCCCATGAATCTTCAATTGTCATTAAATCAATTTGGTCATCAATGAGTAGTTGGCTTGGCTTTCCATTGAGAGTCACATAAACTTCAGCCCTTACTTTTGGATTTTGAAATCCTTTTCCTGCATAATGCTTACCCAAAAAGTGCGCAAATTGCAGAATCATGTCCGGCTGCATGGACATTTGCTTTTCCTGATGGGCATTCAAAAACTCCCTGTTTTCAACCAATCCCTCTCTTCCGGTTTTGCCATCTTTTACATAAAACTGAGCAGTTCCAGCTTTTTCCATCAGCATCACTCGCCATGAAAACCGATAACCTTCTTCTGTCCAGAAAAGATTGCCGGGATACAGTAAATGCCGCCAGGGAAACAGGATTTGAAAGCTAAAAAAAATGGTTAGAATGAACAAAGTAAACTTATAACTGGTTTTGTTTAAGTAGTTGGTAATTAGACTAAATTCTACAACTGATTTACCCAAAACTGGTTTTAGAAAATGAAGAAATTTTTCATGCCAATTGGGTGAAAAAAAGATGATTGTAGCCCCGATCATGACCGCAGGAAAAACACCGATTTGAAACATCCAACCGGTAAGGACATGAAAAAAAATGACTGCAAAATAGGCCAGTAAACGTGTTGGTTTCCAGGCTAGAAAAATGACTATGCTGCAATCATAAAACATGCCTGCCCAACTGAAAAAATAAGGTGTAAAATCATGAGCAAGAAGTGGCCCAATAAATAGCAGTTTGTCCTGAGCTGGTAGCCATATTTTTAATGGAAGTGCATCTAGCAGCCATGTTCCATTGATTTTGGCGATGCCTGCATTGAAATAAACCAATGCCAGCAATCCTTTAAACATCCATATTCCCCAGGCTGGAATTTCTCCGAAAGACCTGTATTTTTCTGATTTAGAGATGTTTGGAGCCAAACAAAAAAGCAAACAAGCAAGACTTACAAAATAATAGTGGTTGAGGTAATAGGTTAAATCGATAAGCTCGGTATAAGTAAAGCTAAGGAACAGGACAAGGGCTGAAATGCGAAAATAATATCCCGAAATAAAGACCAAAGATGCCAGAAGCATCAGAAAATGAACCGCATAAAACCAAAAAGCTGGCAAAGGTTCAATCCAAGAAAAGCCAAAATAATGAAAATGAAAGATGGGTTTGACGTAATGGTCATCCACCCAACCCAAAGCCAAAAACCGAATGGTGCCAAGGAACATCAAGGTCCCAAAAACCATCCTTAAAACCATAAAAGGAGCAGCAGAAACGGGCTTATTCACTTGAAACAGTTTCGATGCAAAAGATGACAATAGACTTATTTTCAACTATTTATTTTGTGATTTGGATGTAAACTGACTTCATCTCCGAACAGTTGAAATGACCACAACTATTGAATTGTTTACCTGCATTAAACCCCGAAGGGGTGGAATTATGATAACAATTGCATGAAAAGATTCCTGCAAACCCCGAAGGGGTGGAATTATGATAACAATTGCATGCAAAGATTCCTCCAAACCCCGAAGGGGTGGAATTATGATAACAATTGGATGAAAAGATTCCTGCAAACCCCGAAGGGGTGGAATTATGATAACAATTGCATGCAAAGATTCCT
>JAIXQU010000135.1 GCA_027485575.1 Cytophagaceae bacterium | reverse complement strand
CAAAGTCACAAGACCTAATGGTATTCGAGCAGATACGGAAACCTGGAAAATGACCAGCCCAGGAATACTTGGTATTCCACAAGGAAGTAAATTAGCTTCTGGTTCAATTGCTGGAGGAGAATTCTGGCGTTTTCTGGAACAAGAAATTGCAATTAGAGGAAATGAAAATGTAATCAAAAGAGAAATTATTGATGGAGAATTACAGGTTTTTGGAGGAAACAACGAATACCTAAATTACAAGGAAGTTAATGGAAATTACAATCCAATTACACAAAGTTCCCCCATCTATACCAATGTTACTAATGGCCTGGGTATAGTTTGCTCCCAAAACCAAAAATATTATAAAGCCCTTTTAAATAATACAACCAGAGATTCCATTATTGTTAAAGTCCCTAATTTTAAGCCATAGAAGTAAAAAATGTTAAGCAGCAAAACAAAAAAATACCAGGTGCCACTGAACACCTATGTAAAAATTGGAATGATGAATGTGGTTAAAGAATGGTGGTGGGCATTTGCTGTTCCATTGGTTTTGATAATTGCGGGTATCATCATAGGAGGAGGTTGGCTTATTGGTTTGTCCATTACAGCTGTTGTTATCACCTTGTTGTATCTTCTATTCTGGGGGGTTCAGTTTTATGGATTGAGCCAGGTACCTCAGGGAAAAGTCTTGTTTGATAAGCTCAGCTATGAGTTTGAACAAAAGCAAATAAAAATCCTGAAATCTCAAAAAGAAGGGATGATGATGCCATGGGAAAACATCAAATCGGTTACCAAAACCAAGGATGCTTTTATTTTAAAACTATCCTTGGTTCAATACATTCATTTGCCGTTTGATATTTTTCAAACAGAAAATGACCTGAGATTTACGGAAAAACTATTTGAAAGAAAAGGGTTGGTATAATGCCTATTTCGGACTTACTTCCGACATTTGATTTATGAGATAAAGTTTTTTATCCGCAACTCCCTCACATAAAAATCTTGTTCTTCTTTTCTCCTTGAGGATAAAGAGCTTCTGTCTAAACTCAAATCTTGAACCAATCGGCAAAAGGTTTACCGGAAAAAATTCGGAATTGTCATTTTCAATTTCTTCAGCCAAATCCACCATTCGGACTTTGCTTGTGGCATGAAATCTGTAGATTCTGGAAGTTTTTATTTCCAGACATTCATAGCGGGTTCTGAGTTTTTTTAAGATTTTGAAAGTCCTGGCATCATGAATAAAGTGTTGCCCGGGGCTCATATTTACAATTCCTGTTGTTGAACTATGAAAACTATTTTGGTCCTTCATCAGCAAATGATGAAGTTCAGGATCCGAGCAAGAAGTGGCCTTCGGACTTTGAAGATGTTCCCATAGTTTTTCACCAATTTCTTTATCAAAAACGTCCTTTTCAATCATTGGCCTGACCAATTCACGAAAATACATCTGCCATTCTTTTCCATGGGGAAGTCTCCTCGATTTGAAATTAACCTGGACAAGTAAATGGGCGACCTCATGCAGATAGGTAACCAAAAAAGCATCCGGATTTAAATCTCCATTCACCGAAATGGAATGAATTCCAGACCGAAACATATAATTTCCATATAATGTCTTTCTAGGCTTGGAAATGGTAAATTGTATCTTGTATTTTGCCCAAAGTTCAAGACAATATGCCACACTTGAATCTGGAAAATATTTCTTGAAAATTTGTTCCTCGGCTAACCCCACAGGTCCAAATTACCAACATTATTTCTTTTTATGCAATCCTATTCCGAAGATTATATAATCAATCACCTGGGAGAAAACAGAGCCGAATATCTCAATTCAGGCTCCCCTCCTATTTTTACATCCAGCATATTCACATTTGGGACCATTGATGAAATGAGAGATGCTCTTCATAATGAATCATCTACACCATTTTATACCCGAGGAACCAATCCCGGACTTACGATGTTGTCTGAGAAATTAGCCGCTTTGGAAGGAGGAGAAAGTTGCTTGTTGTTTGCAACTGGTTCCGCTGCTATTGCAGCAGCAATCTGCTCACAGGTAAAATATGGAGACCACGTAATTTGCATTGAGAAACCCTACAGCTGGACTGCAAAACTATTGCAGAACTGGCTTGGAAAATTTGGTGTTAAAGTCAGTTTTACAGATGGGAGTTTGGAGTCGGTTTCAAATTTGATTGAAAATGAAACTAAGGTTCTTTATCTTGAAACGCCCAACTCATTCACTTTCGAAGTCCAGGATATAAAGGCCTTGTGCGAATTGGTAAAACCAAAGGGAATCAAAGTAATAGTAGATAACAGCTATGCCACACCTATTTATCAAAAGCCATTGGAACTTGGGGCCGATATCGTTGTTCACTCAGCAACCAAGTACTTTTCAGGACATAGTGATGCACTTGGAGGTGCTTTGATTTGCTCCAGGGCAGATAGGGAAGAAATATTCAAAGCCGAATACATGACTTTGGGTGGAACAATGAGTCCAATGAACGCATGGCTAATATTACGAGGATTAAGGACATTGCCAATCAGGTTGCAAAAAAGCCATGAAAACGGAATGGCAGTTGCCAACTATTTAGGTTCCCATCCAAAGGTTAAAAAAGTAAACTATCCTTTCCACCCCAGTTTCCCTCAATTTAGCCTTGCAACTTCTCAAATGAAAGGTGCCGGAGGTTTGCTAAGTTTTGAACTTGATACCGAAGATCTGGCGATTGTCGATAAATTTTGTAATTCATTAAAGTATTTCCTGTTGGCTTGTTCATGGGGAAGCTATGAGTCACTTTGCTTTCCTTCTGCTGCGCTTATTACATCTTCAAATTACCAAAAAAACAGCTTTAAACCAGGTCTTGTCAGAATTTATTGTGGTCTGGAATCGTCTGACCAACTGATACTTGATTTAGAAAATGCTTTTTTTTCATCCGGCATTTAAACCCTTTCCATAAAAGAATTGTCTATTCGTAGAAATTCAAGTCGTTCACGGACAATTCACGCCTTATAAACACATAAATCCGAAACTGACTTTTTTTTTTATTTTCTTGCAAAAGATTACATGTCGTTAACCAATTAAAAGTGAAAAACAACAAACAACTATCCATCATTTTTGGCTTAATTTTATTTTATTCTACCAGTTTTGGCCAATGTCCAATCATCAATTCCTGTACTCCCGGAAATGCATCCAATAGCCAGGCGGCTCTTTTTGGCGGTGGAATTCTACAGGTAAAACTTGGTACAACTTTTACCAACATCACCCCCGGTGCAGCCGATGGTTACAAAGATTATTGTACCCTTGGGCCTATCAATTTCACCTTGGGAAGCCCATTGGCGGTTAACATAAAGACTGGAAATACGTTCAATGAAAATCTTCGGATTTTCATTGACATTAACAATGACCAGATATTTTCTGCCACTAACGAATTGTTTTTCAGCTCCAACAACACCAAAACGCATGTGGGATCAATTCTGATCAACTCAGGAACTACTGGTCAGCAATTAAAAATGAGAATTACATCAGATTTAATTACCGCTTCTGTTGTTCCGGGACCATGCACCACTCCCGAATTTTCGCAGGTTGAAGATTATGCCATAGTATTATTGGAAAACACAAATCCTCCAATTGCAAGATTTAGTGTTTCAGATAGCATTACCTGTAATGGAACCATTAATTTTAATGACAATTCATCCAATAACCCAACCGGTTGGTTTTGGGATTTTGGAGATGGACAAAATTCCATAGTTCAAAACCCTAGCCACACTTATTCTGCATCAGGATTTTATACAGTTAAATTAAGGGTGAACAATGCCAATGGTGTTGACTCACTTGTAAAGCCCAATTTCATTAAATACAACGACACGATTCCTGTTGCAACAGTTTGCCAGCCAATTACTTTCAATCAATGTTGCGGGTATGGGATCAGCAGTGTGATATTTAACACCATCAACAATCCATCTTCATTGGGTAGTTATCAAAATTTCACCTGCAACAAAAAAACGACCTTATTGAAGGGAAGAAACTATCCAATTCAGATTTCAACCAATCCGAACCAGAATCAGGACACAAGGGTTTGGATCGATTACAACAGCAATGGAATTTTTGAAACCAATGAATTGGTTTTTCAATCATTAAGTTCAAGAAGTCCGATTGGCAATATTTTAATTTCCAGCGATACCTCAGTGAAAATAAACAGAGGTTTAAGAATGAGGGTTATGAGCGAATTTACCGGTGGTGCTTTTGGCCCTTGTACGGACCTCGACAAAGGTCAATGTGAAGATTATACGGTCATCATCAAAAATAATACTGAGCCTCCGGTAGCTTCATTCGAGATTTCGTCTTCTAATTTTTGTCAGCCTACTTTTGATTTCAAAAGCACATCAATTAATTCAGTTTTAATTTATCATTGGTTCTTTGGAGATGGGAAAGACACAGTAGTGACAACACCAACAATAAGTTATTCATACGCAACCAGAGGAACATACGATGTTAAATTATTGGTTATCGGACCCTTTGGAAATGATTCAATTACCCGAACTAAGGCAGTCAATTATTATGGTGCTCCTCCAACCAATTGCACACTTACTACTCAAGCAGGTGGTCCGGCATTAGGAACGGGAATTGCAGAAGTAGAATTCGGAGCAATTAAGTTAAGAACCGGAAATTCATCAGAAGGCTACCAGAACTATTCCTGCCTGCAACAAGCTACTGTAAAGGTTGGCCAATCTGTGAGGCTAACGGTAAGAAATTCAAGCCAGGAAGTAGAAAAAGTTCAAGCCTGGATAGACTGGAATGGTAATGGCCAATTTGAGACAACAGAAAGGGTAATGAATTCTCAGGCAGACACGGTACACTCTATCTTAGTTCCTGTTCCGCAAACTGCAATTACCGGTACAACAGTCAGACTAAGAGTAGCCTCAAATCTTCAGCAAGCCAATCAATTTGGCTCTTGCGGGACTTTACAAATTGGACAAGCAGAAGACTATGGCGTAATCATTTTAATAAATAATGTTAAGCCAGACGCTGCATTTACAGTCAATAGCAGAACCACTTGTACGGGGTCTGTACAATTTTCAGATAGCAGCCAAAATATTCCTTCCTCCTATGCCTGGGACTTTGGAGATGGCGAAACCTCAACAGATGCAAACCCATCTCATACCTACGCAGCAATTGGAACATATAGTATTAAGCTAATAGCTACCAACGCATTTGGTTCCGATACGATTGAAAAACCAAACTATATTACAGTAACGGCTGTAACAGGAATGGCACTTTCAAATTGCATCCCTCCTTCCAATGCAACATGTTGCCAATATGGAATTCAGCAGGTAAACTTTGCAGGAATTAACCAAATTTCAGAGGCAGCAACTGAGGGTAACAGAGATTTTACCTGTAGCACCATTGGTTCTGCAATTGTTGGAACCCAACAACCCATTTCTATTATAAACTCAGGTCAAAACCCTGAAAATGTTGAAGTATGGATGGACTGGAACAATGATGGTCTTTTTGCTGAAAATGAAAGTGTATTTAGTTCCAACGGAAACACTTCCCATTCTGGAAATATCACCATTCCTTCAAATGCACCTGCGGGTTTAGGAATAAGGATGCGTGTTAAATCTGATTTTTCAAACCAACCTCTTTCCGGACCTTGCGAGGCAAATCAATTTGGCCAATTTGAAGATTATCAAATTAAGTTTTTAGGAAATGACGAAAAACCAGATGTACGTTTCGCAGCGAACAATACAATCAGTTGTAACGGAACGATTAGTTTTCAGGACACATCGTTTAATGCTCCTACTCAATGGAAATGGTTTTTTGGAGATGGAGATTCCTCGACTTTAAGAAATCCGACGCACTCCTATTCTGTCCTTGGAACATTTGATGTTACTTTGATTGCTTCCAATCAAAATGGTTCGGATACTTTGGTAAAAGCCGGTTATATCACCATTGCAGACGGGGGCAATTTAAAAGCAGCACCTTGCACTCCACAAACAATTAATTTAATCAACAACCAGGGAGTTGGTATCAGCAACGTGACATTTAACACCATTAGCCGACCAAGCCCTACCGCCCCAACCGAAAGTTATGTAGATGCAAGTTGCCAATTCAAAACAAGTGTAATCCAAGGCAATAGTTATCAATTAACGGTAAATACAGGTTCGAACTTCCCGGAGTCCTGCAGGGCATGGATTGACTGGAACAACAACGGTCAATTTGAAGACCCTGCAGAAAGGGTCTTGAATGGACAAAATGCCACCACCCACACTGCTGCTGTGGCTGTTCCAATTTCCGCAATAATAGATACAGTTTTGAGAATGCGAATCATTTCAGATTTTGGTGGTGGTGGACCGGGTGGAAATAATATCCAACCTTGTAACAATCCTAATTTCGGCCAATGTGAAGACTATGGAGTTAAAGTAATTCAAAACACAACGCCTCCAATTGCAAAAATATCTTCTTTGTCAGCATCATCCTGCAATGGGTTTATACAATTCAGAGATAGTTCAAGATTTGTTCCTACTTCGTGGTTTTGGGAGTTTGGCGATGGTCAAAACTCAACATTAAAAAACCCTGGACATACCTATATTAATATAGGTAATTACAATGTAAAGCTGAAGGTTATTAATTCTTTTGGTGTAGATTCTATCACTATCCCAAACTATGTAAACATAACTGCCACATCTGGTCCGAAGCCTCCTGCATGCGTTAATGTTGTTACTACCCCTTCTGCAAACTTTGGAATTACCAGAGTTCGGATGGCTAATCTGGACAAAACAACTGGTCTTTCATTGGCAGATGGAGGTTCCAAAGATTTCACATGTTCAGATTCAATTTTAATTGCAGTAACAACTCCTGGCCAGCAAAATCAATTGATAATTAACACATCTTCAGGTCAAAACAGAGAAAACTGCAGGGTATATATTGACTTCAACAACAATGGTGTTTTTGATAATAATGAGTCTGTTTTTTCAAGTCAAAACACCAATCAACACACAGTAAATTTGGTTTTCACTCAAGTTCAGGCAATAGGAGTTCCGGTTAGGATGAGGATTATTTCTGATACCAGATTCAACCAAATCAATTCTTCATGTTACAATCCTCAGCAAGGCCAGGTGGAGGACTATACCATAAAAATTGTTTGGCTGGTTCCAAACCAGATACTGTTAACAAAGGAAAATTTCAAAATCTATCCCAACCCAAGTGAAGGCAAATTAACCTTTATTGGTTCAGAAGAAATTAAAGACCTATTTGTAACAGATATTCAGGGGAAAATTGTTTCAAATTCATTTGCAAAAGAAAATTTAGCAAAAAAAGAGTTTGATTTGACACATCTTCCAAATGGGGTTTACCACCTTCACATTCTTACAGAAAAAGGACCCGAGAAAAAACAAATTATTATTAGTAAATAAGACTTAAACCAATAATTGAGCATTAAATTTTCTTTTATGATTAAAAATTTAAAACTATTAATTCTACTTCTTTTTATTGGTAGCTCCTCAACATTTGCTACACATATTTTGGGCGGAGAAATAACTTACAAATACTTAGGAAGCGATGGGCCAACAGACAGGCCCTTTCGCTATTTAATACGGTTTGTTGGCTATGTGGATAGGGTAGGAACGCCCGGACAACTTAGCAACTGGGGTTGTGGTAATCTTGGGCAAAATCCCCGATTGGCCATTTATGATGCGGGAACTCTTGCGAGAATTGCAAAAGACCAGAGTTCGCAAACATGGACCTTACCTTCTCATGGAAATCAAGTTCAAGGTACATGTGAAATTGACCCTTATTTTGGAGGAGTAAGGCCCCTGGTAATTCCAGTGCCTCCAGCATGCGTAGTTCCTGGCTTAACAGAATTAAATATTGCCATAACTGATACTACATTTGAGGTACAATTACCGTTATCTGCAAGTGGTTACAAAGTAAAATTTGAAAATTGCTGTAGAACTGAAGCAAGTACAAATATACTTTTTCCCGGAGGTGGTGGTGGACCGGGTAATACATGGTTGGCTACAATCCCTTCTCCAATATTCACCAACAGCTCTCCTCAGTTTATCGGTGATGCAGTACCATTCTTTTGCCTTGGTGACACTGCCACCATTTCAAATAATGCATTTGACCCGGATGGCGACCGCTTAATTTATTCTTTTGCCCAGCCTTTCAGTGATGATGGAGACCAGCAAAATCCCAATGTTACCTTTACTGAACCAGAATTAGCGACTTACCAAACCGGATATGATGTTACTGCTCCATTTGGTGTCAATGGATATGCTACTATTAATCCGTCCACTGGTTTAACAAGGTACTATTCACCAATACAAGGAAATTTTGCAGTAGCCATTGATATTCAAGAATATAGAACACTTTCGAATGGAACTGAAATCTTACTTTCCACCACCAGAAGGGAATTTTTAGTAGTAGTAAAACCTTGTGCTCCCAACCCTCCTCCTACTCCGGTTTTTACTTCTTCCAATGTCACACTGATTAAAAATGAAGGCGACTCAGTTGTTTTTGTTGCCAAGTCTTTCGATGTAGATACAACAGAAATTTCTGCTATTTCCGAATTATTGATTCCAGGAAATCCGACAGGAAGTATAGCCACTTGCCCACCTGTTATTGGGGTTGATACAGTGCAAACTATTTTTCGTTGGAAAATTGACTGTGGAATTACAAAAGGTCAAACAAGGGCATATTCTGTTCAGGTAAATTATAAAGACAGAGGCTGCCCTCCAAAAACAGAAACAGTAATTTATACCATTATTGTAAATCCATTTAAAGCTCCACCAATAACGGGGAAAGACTCCCTTTGTTCAACTGGCTCATCCTTAACTTTTTCTGCACCAGCCGGAACGGTTAAAAACTGGAAAATGCTAAATGGAAATATCATTGGAAGTTCTACCGGAAAT